>NZ_JBHFLM010000094.1:0-54047 GCF_041928655.1 Pelatocladus sp. BLCC-F211
AACAAAGCCTTGATAATGTTGGGTTACTCTGCGAGAAGCCGCGCAGGGCGCGTCTACGTTCCTCAAACGCCAGGTGCTACAACTCTTGGGACCCCCGCAACGCACTGGCTCCCCAACCTACGCTAGTTTTAGTTTTTAGCCTTAACTAAACCGTATTGGGGCATAGCCCACCCTAACTTTAACTATGGAGTACGCAAAGTACCAGCAGGAATTCCCAAAATATCCTCAATCTTAGGCATATCTTCCAACGCAATTACCCTACCTTCATCCTCAAAACCAGCAATTTGATCAAAGTTCAAATACCGATACAAATCCCCAGCAAAAGGATGAATCTTCTTCACCACAATATCCATATATTCCTGTACTGTAGGAACGCGCCCTAATAACGCACAAACTGCTGATAATTCGGCTGAACCAAGATACACTCGCGCATCCTTACCCATGCGATTATTAAAGTTGCGGGTAGAAGTTGAAAACACCGTTGCACCATCTTCAACTCGTGCTTGGTTTCCCATACATAAACTACAACCAGGTATTTCTGTACGCGCACCCGCAGCCCCAAAAATACCATATACACCTTCTTCTTTTAATTGGTGTTCATCCATGCGGGTTGGTGGACAAATCCACAACCGGGTTTTGACTGCACCTGCACCTTCCAATACTTTCGCAGTAGCGCGATAATGACCAATATTCGTCATACAAGAACCGACGAATACTTCATCAACTTTGTCGCCTGCAACTTCCGATAATAATTTCACATTATCAGGATCATTCGGTGCTGCTACAATTGGTTCTTTGATTTCGTTCAAATCAATTTCAATAATTTCCGCATATTCCGCATCCGGATCTGCTTCCATTAATACTGGGTTCGCTAACCACTCTTCCATTTTGGCGACACGACGCATGATCGTTTTCGCATCGCCATAACCCCGCGCTACCATGTTTTTCAACAAAGCAACATTAGAACGCAGATATTCAGATACAGTCTCTATACTGAGTTTGATAGTGCAACCAGCACAAGAACGTTCGGCTGTTGCGTCGGTAAGTTCAAAAGCTTGCTCAACTTTCAAATCTGGTAAGCCTTCAATCTCCATGATCCGCCCACCAAAAACATTTTTCTTGTTCTGCTTTTCTACTGTCAGCAAACCTTTTTGAATCGCAACGTAGGGAATAGCATTAACAATATCCCGCAGAGTCACACCCGGTTGCAATTCGCCTTTGAAACGTACCAAAACTGATTCTGGCATATCCAGAGGCATCACACCCAACGCCGCCGCAAATGCTACTAACCCGGAACCAGCAGGAAAGGAAATACCCAAGGGGAAACGAGTATGAGAGTCGCCACCTGTTCCTACGGTATCTGGTAACAGCATCCGATTTAACCAAGAGTGAATAATACCATCACCAGGACGCAAAGCCACACCACCACGAGAAGCGAAAAAGTCTGGTAGTTCGTGATGAGTTTTGATATCAACGGGTTTGGGGTAAGCAGCAGTGTGGCAAAAACTTTGCATTACCAAATCTGCACTGAAACCAAGACAGGCGAGTTCTTTCAATTCATCCCGCGTCATCGGCCCGGTGGTATCTTGGGAACCAACGGTAGTCATGATTGGTTCGCAGTAAGTACCGGGACGCACACCGGGTAAACCGCAGGCTTTACCGACCATTTTTTGAGCGAGGGTGTAACCTTTACCTGTGTCAGTAGGTTGTTGGGGACGGGTAAAAATGGGACTGGGTTCTAAACCTAATGCGAGTCTGGTTTTATCGGTGAGAGTACGTCCAATTAATAAGGGAATACGTCCCCCGGCGCGGACTTCATCCAAAATGGTATCGGGTTTGAGGCTAAATGTAGAAATTACTTCCTCAGACGCGCCATGGCGCGTCTCTACATGGGTGGTGATTTCACCTTTGTAGGGGTGGATAGTAATCACCATCCCGGTTTCCATTTTGGTGACATCGCACTGGATGGGGAAAGCACCAGCATCTTCAGCTGTATTAAAAAAGATGGGAGCGATCGCACCACCTAAAATATATCCACCTGCCCGCTTATTAGGAACATAGGGAATATCATTACCAATGTGCCAAAGTACCGAGTTAATGGCTGATTTGCGAGAGGAACCAGTACCGACGACATCTCCTACGTAGGCGATGGGGTGTCCTTTTTTCTTCAATTCGGCAATGGTATCCAACGCCCCAGGCATCCGTGATGCTAGCATTGCCAAGGCGTGTAAAGGAATATCCGGACGAGTCATCGCTTCGGTGGCGGGGGATAAGTCGTCGGTGTTTGTTTCGCCAGGAACTTTAAAGACGGTGACGGTAATCGCTTCGGGTACTTCGGGACGAATCGTAAACCACTCTGCATCTTTCCAAGAATCAATTACCCGTTTTGCAAAGGGATTGACTTTGGATAATTCTAAGATATCGTGGAAGGCATCGTACACCAGCAGAGTTTTGCTGAGGGCGGCGGCGGCGTAGGCTGCGATTGGTTCTTTACCTTCTCCCCCCATGACTAGGGGTGTTTCGGAAGAATCTGAGAAGGAGACGGTGGGAGTTTGCAGGAGTTCAATTAAAGATTGGACGTTGTAGCCTCCGATCATTGTCCCTAGCATTTGCACTGCTGCGATGGGTGAAATCAGGGGACTGGTAATTTCACCTTTAGCGATCGCACTCAGAAATCCGGCTTTGACATAAGCCGCTGGATCGACTCCAGGAGATACGCGATCGCACAACAAATGCAATAAAGTTTCCTCTTCTCCCGCAGGCGGATTTTTCAGTAATTCACACAGTTCCGATGTTTGTTTTGCATCCAACGGTAGCGGGGGAATTCCTAAAGCAGCGCGTTCAGCCACGTGTTGACGGTATGATTCCAGCATTTCACTCTCCAAAGGTTCAGGCACAAATTTTGCTCGTGTTTTCCAGAAGGGAACAGGGACATGAGGGACAAGGGAGACAACTTCTCAGTTATCAGTTATCAGTTATCAAATTAAACTGGTAACTGTTAACTGTTAACTGATTCATGCCCCATTCCCTACTCCCTGTTAAACGTTCCTTACCCCAAAAGGGTTTGTAATTTACAGCCTACTGAAATAAAGGCTAAGGCTAAAGGACAAAGGGCAAAGTAAAGAAAAATCATTTTAACCTTTAACCTTTTGCCTGCTGAAGATTTCCCCTTAACCTTTCCCATCCGCCAAAATTAATGAAGGCGGACTCCTAGTTTTTGTCTGGTCAGGATTTATAACTATCCCTTATAGTTACTATTGCATATAGACTCTGGCAAGAAAATATTTATTTAGCTTCCATTGATGAATTTGAGTGTGCGTCTATTTTTAAGATAAAATATTTCATTTGTCTGCTGCATTACTCTTGGAAATTGTATATGTCCAATATTTATACGGTTGAAATTAACCATCAAGGCAAAACTCATACTTTACAAGTTCCCGAAGATCAAACAATCTTATCAGTTGCAGATGCACAGGGGTTAGAATTACCTAGTTCCTGTCATGCAGGCGTTTGCACAACTTGCGCTGGTCAAATTATTTCCGGTACAGTAGATCAAAGTGATGGCATGGGCGTTAGTCCAGAACTTCAAAAACAGGGTTACGTCTTACTTTGTGTTGCCTATCCTCGTTCCGATTTAAAAATTGCCACAGAAAAAGAAGATACAGTTTATCAATTACAATTTGGAAAATAATGTTAGTAGTTAGTAGTTAATTGTTTTATATTAACCACTAACCACTAACCATTCACCACTAATAACCAACAAATACAATGACAACTCATTTTATCACCGCAGAAATTAACCTCCAAGAAACTCCTACAGAATTACAAAAAACAATTGAAGCAGAACTCAAAAAACAAGGTGAACCTTTACGTTGGGCAATTACTTCTGTGGATGTTCCCCAACAAAAAGCAACTGTCGAAGCTGTCGTCACTACTGATGCTTAATTGTTGATGGCTAATAGCTAATACCAATTAATAATTAGCAATTAGCCATTCTTACTTTTGATTTCTTACTTTTTACTTCTGACTTTTTATTTTTTAATTGTTTGTGCGTCCATATACTTCTATTTTAATTGTACCAACTGGCATTGGTGCTGCTATTGGTGGTTATGCAGGCGATGCATTACCCGTTGCCAAAACAATCGCCCAGGTTTGCGATCGCTTGATCACTCACCCCAATGTCATGAATGGTGCAACTTTATATTGGAATCTCCCCAATACTTTCTACGTTGAAGGTTATGGGCTTGACAAATTTGCTGCTGGATGCTGGGGTATGCGTCCCGTCCATCAAAATCGAATTGGTTTGGTTTTAGACCAAGGAATAGAACCAGAATTGCGCCTGCGACACCTGCAAGCAGCCGATGCAGCTAGAGCAACTTTAGGATTATCTTTAACAGATTATGTAGTTACCGATGCACCTTTAAATGTAGAACTACGTACATCTGCCTCTGGTGCAAGTT
This sequence comes from Pelatocladus sp. BLCC-F211, assembly GCF_041928655.1. Classification (NCBI taxonomy): domain Bacteria; kingdom Bacillati; phylum Cyanobacteriota; class Cyanophyceae; order Nostocales; family Hapalosiphonaceae; genus Pelatocladus; species Pelatocladus sp. BLCC-F211. The sequence goes on from NZ_JBHFLM010000094.1 coordinate 4,461, forward strand.
GGGGAACTATCGGTAATCCAGATAGTTTACTACGGGCAGCAGAAATATTAATTAACAAAGCTGGTGCAGAAGCGATCGCAGTTGTGGCTCGTTTCCCCGATTATATTGATGAACAAGCAGATCAAAACTACCGTCACGGCAAAGGCGTAGATCCAATTGCTGGGGCTGAAGCTGTGATTAGCCATTTAGTAGTGCGACAGTTTCACATTCCTTGCGCCCATGCGCCCGCCTTTTTACCTCCATCCCTAGATCCCGATTTATCTCCCCGTTCCGCTGCCGAAGAATTAGGTTATACTTTCCTACCAAGCGTTCTTGTTGGTTTAAGCCGCGCACCCCAATTTATCGTGAGGGAAACTGAACAAATACTTAAACCAACAGATATTTGGGCTAATCAAGTAGACGCCGTGATTGTGCCAGCAACCGCATGTGGCAGTAGCGCCTTACTAACTCTCAGCCAGACGCAATCCCTGATAGTCACAGTTCGAGAAAATCATACTCTGCTTCAAGTTCCTCCCCAACCTTTAGGGATAAAATCAATAGAGGTAAACTCATATTTAGAAGCAGTAGGCGTATTAGTTGCCCATAAAGCTGGCATTAACCCCAACGCTCTTAGTCCTAATATCTCGCCATTGCATTGTTTAAATAATTAGTTAGTAGTTAGTGGTTAGTAGTTTAGTAGGTTAATTTTTAATATTTACTTCCTCTACTCCCCAATCCCTGATCCCCAATCCCTGATCCCCAATCCCCAATTCCGTGACTCAACCAGAAAAACAAGAACCAGAAATACCATACCTGACACGCACCCAAGTACTAGTGGCGATGGGAGTAACTGCTGTAGTTTTATGGATTATTGCCAAACTATGGTTGAATTTTGGCAGTTTTACCCTAATGCCTTTAACGTGGAATTCAAGAGATTTACTTTTGGGCGTAGGTTTAGGCTTGAGTATTACTGGTTTGAGTGGTTTAGCTTATCAACTTTGCCCTCCTTATCGTAGGAGTGCCAATTATTACTTAGAAATAATTCTCAAACCCCTAGCTTTACCTGATTTAATTTGGTTGGGATTATTACCAGGATTGAGTGAAGAATTATTATTTCGTGGTGTAATGTTGCCAGCTTTTGGATTAGATGCTGCTGCTGTGATCGTATCCAGTCTTTGTTTTGGGGTTTTGCATTTGAGTGGTTCCCAACAATGGCCGTATGTGGTTTGGGCAAGTATTGTTGGATTAATATTAGGATATAGCGCCCTCCTCAGTGGTAATTTGTTAGTGCCAATTATTGCTCATGTCTTTACAAATATTATTTCTAGTTATTTGTGGAAAGTAGGAAGATATTAAAAATTAAATATTAAAAATTAAATATTAAAAATTAAAAATTAAATATTAAAAATTAAAAGTTAGAAATATTTGTTTTTTTATAAGCAAGACAAAATCATGGCTACTAGTATAATTATTCCCATCGCTGCATTAATTCTTGCATGGTTTGTTCTGAAAGCCTTGTTTAATGTATTGAAGATAGTTGTTAGCACAACAGCTATTGTTTTGGTAATTTTTATTGTGTTGATGCTGTTTGGTTATGCTCCCCAAGACTTTATGGAAGAAGTCATTAACCTTCCTCAAACTTTCAGCCAACTAATCACAGATACCAGAAATTACCTACCTCAAAATCTTGACCAAATAGTCACAGACGCCAGAAACTATTTACCTCAGAATTTTGACCAACTAGTAACAGACGCCAGAAATTACCTACCTGATGTTTCCAATCAGCTAGTGATCAAAGTAAGAAGTTTGCTGGGTTTGTAATCCTAATCTAAACCACGTCTACTTTGAGAACTGTAGTTTTGTAGGTTGGGTTACACTCCGTTCCACCCAACCTACATAATGTCCTTTTTGAAAAACTCCTCTTTTCAAGATGGACGAGGTTTAGTTCCCTGTTCCCCATTCCCCGTTCCCTGTTTGAAACAGAAATTGTGTCATCTACTCGAAAGTAGAATTAAAGATAGTACCAAAAATAACCCGGAGTCTATCTTAGGGTTATACCCTGCTTGCTGAGAAATTTTCTAGCCTGATTGTAGGTTTATTCTCAGCTAAGGAAAAATTTTATATGACAACCAACATTTCTGATAACATCAACAAAAATGACAATCGATCGCTATGGATGGGTATTATCCTAACTGTTTTGGGAATAATTGCGATCGCACTACCTGTTGTCTCGACTATTTTTGCTGAAACCTGGGTTGCAGTCATCCTGATTTCTGCTGGGTTTGCCAAGTTATTTTATGCGTATAATACCCGTGATCAAGGCGGGTTTGTTTGGAAAATATTATTGAGTGGTCTTTACATCGCTACAGGTGTAATGCTGTTTATTTATCCTCGCACAGGTATTCTGACACTAACTCTGTTACTGGGTAGCTTCTTATTAACTGAAGGCGTTTTCGAGCTAATCCTAGCATTCAAGTTACGTCCCCAACAAAACTGGACTTGGGTACTCACTGACGGCATTATTACCCTCATTTTAGGTGCAATGATCTGGTTCCAGTGGCCTTTCAATGCACCTTGGCTGCTTGGAACACTGGTTGGTGTTAGTGTTCTGTTCACTGGTGTTTCTCGTGTAATGTTGTCGTTGAATGGGCGTTCTACTCTAAATCCTTCCGACCAAGCTGTGTAATTGTTAAGCAGTTAGAATAAGTTAGGGAACGAGGGACAAGGGAAGGGGGACAAGGAGGACAAGGGGAGCCACTGCGCCCTTGCGGGTTAAGAGCGTTGTAGCACGTGGTGTGGACACGGAGGATAATATAGGAATCATTTTTACTCCAAGCACATCCCACACTCCCCACACTCCCCCACTCTTCTTTGGAGGGTAATATGACAATTACTTTGAATCACACTATCGTACCTGCACATAACAAAGAAGCAGCAGCGCAGTTTTTTGCACAAATTTTTGGTCTGAAAGTTGAACCTTTTATTGGTCACTTCGCTGCTGTACATGTTAATGACACTCTGACGCTTGACTTTGCTGATAGAGAAGAATTTGAGTCACATCACTATGCATTTCATGTCAGTGATGAGGATTTTGATGCAATTTTTGAGCGAGTTAAAGCAGCAGGATTGGAATATACTAGCGATCCCATGCACCAAAATAAAAACCAAATTAATCATAGAAATGGGGGACGTGGTTTCTATTTCTATGATCCCGACGGTCATAATTTAGAAGTACTCACCCGTCCTTGACATCTCCCCTGGTTGAAACACAGGGGATTCTAAACTGATGTTGCTACGGGGTCTAGAAGACCTCACGCTCCCGTATTACTTTGATAGGTATAAGACATAAAATCAACTAAATCACGCAGGACTTACCCACCACCAACCTTTGTTCCAATCTGTGCTTTTTGTGCTGCTAGTGCGATCGCCTGCGGTAATATTTTGTGTTCCTGTACTTGAATTCTGGCGTGGAGAGTTTGAGGTGTGTCATCAGGTAAAACGGGAACCGCCGCTTGCATTAGAATTGGGCCGCTATCCATTTCCAGACAAACTAAATGCACTGTACAACCAGTAATTTTCACACCAGTAGCTATAGCTTGTTCTATGGCACGAGAACCTTTAAAACTGGGTAACAAACTGGGATGAATATTAATAATCTTGTCTGGAAAAGCATCAATTAATACTTGTGTTACTAGTCGCATCCAACCAGCCATAATTACCCATTCCACATCATACTGCTGTAGAGCCTGGACAATTTGCCGATCAAACTCTTCACGGCTACTATGATCACGGTGATTGAGAAGTACAGCAGGTACACCCCAATTAGCAGACCGGACTGCGGCATAGGCATCTGGGTTATTGTAAATTAAAACTTGAATTTGGGCGTTGAGTTGCCCGTCTTTGATGGCTTGGGCGATCGCTTCAAAGTTACTACCACTTCCGGAAGCCATGATTCCCAATTTTATCGGCTTGTGTTGACTAAATGCGTCTTGAATTTGAGGAGAAACTAGGCTAAAGGTAGAATCAGAGCGGAGTGTCATAACGACAGGTTAATTTTATAGATGCCAAAAATATATAGTAAATCTAGTCAGTCATGGTTGGATAATGATAGCGTTGCTGCTTGGTTTTTTCTCACTCCAGCACTAATTTTATTAGGTATTTTTATCCTTTGGCCAATTGCCTATTTGTTTTACCTCAGTTTTACTACCGGTATTTTCAGTTCTGGCGGTACACACTGGGTAGGCTTGAAAAATTACTGGCGTCTTTTATCTGACTCAGATTTTTGGCAAGTTATTTTTAACACCCTTTATTTTACTCTTGCTACTGTGATTCCGAGTCTGGTGATTCCTTTGGGAATAGCACTATTGTTAAACCAGGCTTTACCTTTGGGGGGATTTATTCGCAGTGCTTATTTTTTACCCTCGATGATCTCTTTAGTTGCTGGGGGTTTGGGATTTCGCTGGTTATTTCAAAATGATGGTACGGTTAACGCCCTATTGGATATTATTGGTATAAAACCTATTCCCTGGTTAAGTAGTACTGTGTGGGCAATGCCGGTACTGATTATCTTGAGTATTTGGAAACAACTCGGCTTCAATATGGTGGTGTTTTTAGCAGGCTTGCAAACCATTCCTCAAAGTCGATACGAAGCGGCGGAACTTGATGGTGCTAATAGTTGGCAAAAGTTTTGGTATATTACCTTACCTGGATTGCAATCAACCTTAATTTTTGCGATCGTTACCACCATGATTTTTACATTACGCAGTTTTGAGCAAGTTTATGTGATGACTGGTGGCGGGCCTCTAAATTCTACTAATTTAATGGTTTATTACATTTACCAAGAGGCTTTTGCTCAATTTGATTTTGGTTATGCAGCCGCCGCAGCAACAGTATTATTTGCAGTGACACTGTTGCTAGTGTATTTGCAGCTCCAAACCTGGAATGAGGAGAGTTAAAAAAAATGCTTCTACCTATAGATTTTAAATAAGGTGATTTTATACTCCAATAAAATTTAAATACTATCTACATCTAGATTAATGTTTGTTAACTATATCACCTTGATGTTGATTAATATGGTAGCCGGACTATTTCTTTTAGCTGGCTATGTGTATTTTGGCCTAGATCACGCTTATCAAAAACGGTGGATTCCTGGATTTGGGATGACAGGGGCGATCGCACTAGTTACCGGTTTACACATGACTTTTACTTGGCCAGTACAGGGAGTTTTCAACATTGCTTATGGTGAAATGACGGTATTGTTCGGTATTTTATTTTTGTCTGCTTCCTTAGCTTTAGCCTTGGGATGGGATTTGCTCACAGTCACAATTTATGGCTTTTTTGCTGGACTTGCTGCGATTGTAATTGGGGTACGCATCATTAATCTGAATTTGACACGGAATCCACTTCTCTCAGGAATTGGATTTATTTTAACGGGATTAGGTGGAGTTTGTGCGGCACCAACTCTGTATCTGAAAACAAATCGTAAGTGGCGCTTATTTGGTGCAATTTTGCTAGTAATTGCTGCCCTCATTTTTGCTTTTGTCGGTTATATTACATACTGGAATCATCTGGGCCAATATTCTAATTGGAAACCATTACCAATGCGAACACCGTAAACATGTATCAATGCTAGCGATCGCATGAAAGTAAAAGTTCTGAATTATAAACATTCCCTGATTTTTATCAGGGTATTTTGACAGAAAATTCCCATTAAGAACGTACTATTATGGTTTTCACAATTGATCAGAGATTTTTTTGGATTTTCTCTTGATTTGCTATCTAGCGTATAAAGATTTTGGGTGTAATCTCAAGATACAGATGTCATCAGGGCAAAATTGAACACTTATTCCGAACAAACGCATGAAACCACTTCAATTTGGAATTCATCATTCGGAATACGGAATTACTTTTAACATTGATTATTGGTAAAAAAAATTGCAGGACTTTACGGACGAAGCATTGAGATGACTATTGATTTGTTTGACAAAAATATTTATCAGCAAATGCTTCGCCCCTACTACTACATCTAGGCACAATTAGGGGTAAATAACATGAAAAATCATGCTAACAAGCAAGAGCAAGTATTAAGTCAAATCACAGATAAAAATATTGAAGCTAGAGACTTTAGTGGATGTGACTTAAGTGGAATTGACCTCAGAGGAATTGATTTAAGCAGAATTAACTTTAGAGGAGCAGACCTACGTAGTGCAAATCTCAGTGGAGCTATACTTATTGGTGCAAATCTCAGAGAAGCAAATCTACAACAAGTAAATTTCTCAGATGCTGATTTAAGTCAAGCTGATTTAACCCAAGCAAATTTGTGTGGCGCTTGTTTGTGGCGAGTAAAATTAAATGGTAGTAAATTATGGAATGCTTCTGTGTGCAATGCTGATTTAAGGGAAGCTAATTTGAGTACAGCCCAATTAATAGAAGCAGCGTTAGTTGAAGCTAATTTAGTCAGAGCAAATCTCACTGAAGCAAAGTTATGTGGAGCTATTTTAATAGAAGCCAATTTTAATCAAGCCAACTTAACAGGTGCAGATTTAAAATGGGCTAATCTTATGGCAACAAATTTAAGTGAAGCTAATCTTGAAAATGCCAACTTCAAAAATGCAAAACTTTATGAAACAATTATGCCCGACGGAACGATTCGAGTAGATTTGAGAAGATAGGGAAAGGGGATCGGGGATCGGGGAAAGGGAAGAGTGGGGAGTGTGGGGAGAAAAATTACTCCCTTGTCTCCCTTGTCTCCGATTCCCTTTCCCCGTTCCTAAAACTCTCGTTGGGAAAAAATGAGGATAGCGATCGCCAACAGCATTAGGGTATATAGTAAGCCATAACCAATGTTACTAATTAGTGTCATTGAGTTAGGCAATGCAGCCAGACCATAAATAGCATCATTTTTTACGTCTAATCTAGATAAATCTGGCAATACAAGATACAAAGCTTGAGTGAATGTTTCAATCCCATGTTTGGAACCGAGACGACCTAGTTTTAATACGTCTTGACTTATATTCCCCATTAAATACACAGCAAATGTTAAAACTGTTGCTAATAGTGAACTAGTAAAAACACCGAAGGTAATAGCAACAGCAGTCATTAAAGACAACTGCAAAAAGAGAAAAAATCCAGCTATTAGAATACTGACTATTGAGTAGGTAACTTGACTAAATAGCAAAAAAACAAGAGTGATCACTGTCATAGCAGTAATCAAAACTGCTAGCAATATCAACAAGCCTAAATATTTTCCAACTATTAATTCACCACGGCTAATAGGTTTAGCAATTAACACCAAAACAGTACGTTTCTCAATTTCTTTATTAATTAATCCAGTACCAACAAATACGGCGACAACCAAACCAAGAAGATTCATCGCCGCCAAAGCAAAATCGAGAAAAAGTTTATCTTCTGCGTTAGCAGCAAATTGAGGAAAGAAGTAGATAGCAATAGAAAGGATAATGATGTAGAAACCGATCATAAACAGAATGCGATCGCGCACTACTTCTCGAAACACATTTGTTGCTATTACATAGAGTCTGCCAAAATTCATATAAAACCTCACAGTGCAGGTGGTGAGCCTATAATACGGTTGCTACTGCGACCACATGCAATTTCTGCAACTCTCAATACTTGGTCTGATCTGCTAGAAACGTTAACAGGTTCTACCCGACAAGTTTTTCTCAGATAATACTCACGTCCAGTAGAAGTAGGGCCACTCCAGACACTCAGTAAATCCAATTTATAGATGTCAGGATTTTTCTGATCGAGACTAGATATACGTGCTTCTGTGCGCCACAAAGACTTTTCATCAAATTCACGTAAGCTTGTTTCTATTACTTCTCTACCTAAACTATTGACTCTCGCATTCCCACTTTTTAACCACTGTTCTACTTCTGACCAAGGTCTATTAGCTATTTGTTCTTTCACTATTGGCTCAAGCTTACCCAGAATTAAACCCCCATTTCTTGGAGTTTTACTGAGTTGTGGTTCTGTTGTAACCACAAAAGTACGCTTAATATTGTCTGTCTGTAAACTCGGAAATTCTTCTAACCATTTATTGACTACAAATCCGAACTGCAACCAACAACTGATCACCATACAAACAGCAACCAAAACAATAATTTTTTGGCGTTCTTCTATTTTAGGAACCTGAGTGCTAAACTCCGTTCCCGTTCCTTCAAAAAATTCTGGAATTGCTGTAATTAATGCGGAAATTGTTGGCCAGAAAACAATTGTTCTGGTTGTAATTTCTTGTCCTGATTCTCTAAAAGCAAAAGCACTTACTAAAAACCCGGTTACTAATGCTCCAATAGGCATATTAGTACTAGGAATCACTACAGGATTTTCAGTTGTATACCAAGCAGTTCCTGCAATTAATAATGCCCAACCACAAAGAGCAATTGCCGATTTTACAAAGCCTGATGATAAAGAAGACATCAACCAAGAAAAAATACTTAAATATATTAATGTTTGCCAAGCAAAAGGTCTTTTGGGAAGAAAAAAATCTTTAATATTGTCGTAAATATCCCCAATAAAACCGAAAACACCTAATAAATCTTTGATTAACTCCATATTCCAACCTTTACATGACTAGTAAAAAATTTTATTAGAATCATTAGTTTTTCACCCTCTGTGCGTGATAGCAAAGCTTTAACACACCCTAATTCCTACTTCCTATTTACCTCACCAATTTTGGTATACTTAGGATTTACTTTATAAATCAAATCTTTCTGAATGTAAATTAAACAATTCTGACAATCAAAAATAGAATCAGAACAACAGCAGTGTAACTAAGTGCATTAGCTATTAATACACTAGTAAATATATTTTTTGTTTGTAGTCTCATCTTAAATTCGCGACGAGATAAAACCTTTTGACTATCAGATTCATCTTGCTTTTTCCAAAAATCAGTCAGCGAAATTAACGCGGCTCTTAAAATGAATGATTTAACTAAAAAAGTCCCAAAAAAAACTATAAATGCCGTCAAAATCATCAAATTTATTATACTAGGTAGTATTTGATCAAAGAAAATCAAATTCATTAAGCCTGTTTTCAATCTGATAGACATAAATGGTTCTATCAAAAAAAAGATTATCCAACCGACTACATTTGAAAATAAATTCATGCAAATGGCATAAAAGCTAGAGGTTTTTTTATCAAATTTAAGAACTGAATTTAAAATATAAGCTTCTAACGGAATAGAAATCAACAAAAATAAAAAACTAAACAAAATTGCACCAAGGGGTACTACTTTAGGAAGCAGAGGCAAATCAAACATAAGCAGAAACAGGTAGTTGCTAGATTTAACTATAGGTTATAAGGGTATCAGGGTTGAGGGGCAATACTTTTCGGATTAAAACTCTTTAATCTGAAATCATAGTATGGGAATTTTCTCTCTCATACCTTTATTTCCTCACTCTTTTACACCCTTTCTTGAATAACTTAAGAAAGTATAGCCGCAAGCTAGTCAAATGATGAGGATTATTGGGTATGAAAATATGACTCCTCTTACACCCGTACACCCTTACACCGCCAAACCCATTTTCAAGACGGTATATTTTCCCCTACCTTCTGATACAAAACCTTGGGTAAGATAAAAAACTGCCACTTAGAGCTTTGAGTGAGATGACAAGGAACGGGATTGGAATTCGCACAGCACAAGTGCGTCAACAAAGAGTTACAGGGCAAATTCACGTTTATGATGGTGCAGGTAAAGGTAAATCCCAAGCAGCTTTAGGAGTCGTTTTGCGCTCAATTGGCTTGGGAATCAATACACCGAGTAATTCCAACCGCGTCTTGCTGCTGCGGTTTTTAAAAGGGCCAGAACGAGATTATGATGAAGATGGAGCGATCGCAGCTTTGCAACGCGGATTTCCCCATTTAATTGATCAAGTTCGCACCGGAAGAGCAGAATTTTTTGGTCCAGATGAAATTACGCCCTTTGACCGATATGAAGCTGCGCGGGGTTGGGATGTTGCAAAAGGTGCGATCGCTTCTGGTTTATATTCAGTTGTGGTCTTAGATGAAATTAACCCTGTCTTGGATTTGGGTTTATTATCAGTGGATGAGGTGGTACGAACACTCACATCCAAACCTGAAGAGTTAGAAATTATAGCTACTGGTCGTGCGGCGCCGCAAAAGTTGCTAGATATTGCGGATTTACACTCGGAAATGAAACCCCATCACCACCCCACTGCAAGCGAACTGTTACTTGAAGGTATTGAAATTTACACAGGTGCTGGTAAAGGAAAGTCTACTAGTGCTTTGGGTAAAGCCCTACAAGCCATCGGTCGAGGTATTAATCATCCAGGCTCTACCCGTGTATTAATTATGCAGTGGCTTAAAGGTGGTAGTGGTTATACTGAAGACGCAGCATTAGCAGCTTTGCAACAGTCATATCCAGATGTGATGGATCATCAACGCTGCGGAAGAGATGCGATCGTCTGGCGTAATTCTCGCCAAGAATTAGATTATGTGGAAGCAGAACGAGGTTGGGAAATTGCTAAGACGGCGATCGCATCTGGACTTTATAAAACCATCATCTTAGATGAACTCAACCCCACAGTTGATTTAGAATTACTACCTGTAGAACCAATTGTTCAAGCTTTACTCCGCAAACCTCGTCATACCGAAATTATCATCACTGGTCGCTGCCAAAATCAACCAGCCTATTTTGACCTAGCTAGCATTCACTCTGAAGTGTATTGCCATAAACATTATGCTAATCAAGGTGTGGAACTGAAGCGAGGTGTAGATTTTTAAGTTAGTCAATGGTCAAGTGTCAATGGTCAATGGTCAAAAAACTATTGACTTTGGACAATTGACACTTGACTCTGGACTAATAGCTAATAATTCTTCCTTCTCACGGAAGAAAAAACAAGTATGTCAAAAGTTTGATGAAAAATTAAGATGAAACTGCACAATTTATATTAGGAGATACTGCAATCATAGTTTTCCATTGCAACAAAATCATTTCATCAACCTATGGAAACCGAAGTACAGCAAAAACAATACAATGATGTTACCTCAGCAGAAGCTGTGGCAGCAATTGAAGGTTCAGATAATCAAAACTTACCAAAGTTACCTCCAGCCCAAGAACCTGAGAGTCAATTTCAGCTGATTACTAGAGAATTAGCGAATTTTTGGCAGGATTTTTCCCAAAACTTCAATAATTTTTTTCAAGCATACAAGCAGATATTCATCATTCTGGCTTGGTTACTAGCAGCAGTTGTGACTGCGAAGGTTATCCTGGCTGTACTGGATGCAATCAATGATGTTCCGTTAGCACAACCATTATTGGAGTTAATAGGAATTGTTTACACCACTTGGTTTGTTTTCCGCTATCTCATTAAAGAATCTACTCGCCAAGAATTAACAGCAGAAATTGATTCTCTTAAAAAGCAATTTTTGGGTTAATTTAAGTAGTTTGATGCAAATAAATTGAAATTTGCATCATGAGTAACAGTGGGCAATAAATAAATTCTTCTCTTTGATTTATTAATTATTTTTATTTATGCCTGCATATCTGATAAAAATATGTTTTATTGAGAAAAAAAGCTCCCTAGATTATTGAATAATTCGGGGAGCTTGTTGTTACGAACAATTTCGGAATCATATAGTGAGTGCTATTTTCGTTCAAAGAGGACTAAAGTCCTCACTACAAACTCTATAGTAAAAAATATTTGTACAAGATATTTAATTATATATATCTGTAGACAGATAAAATTATTTTTTTGCCTTTTCTAAACACTTCTTTAGGTAGTTTGACTGGTTTGACTAAAAAACTAATATAGTCCTTAGATTGAATGATTAAAAACAGATTAATTAAAGGAGTACATAAATTATGGCTAATGAAGCTTATAAAAAAGGAGCAGATACATCTGATCGCGTTCGCGAAAATAAATACGATCCGCATATTGTCCCTGCTGAAACTGCTGCACGTCAAGAAAGAGAAGGAGACTTATTTAAAACAAAACCTACAGAAGAAAGAGAAGCCAGTGCCTCTACAGACGATCAAACTCATCCTGGTGAAAGTATACGTACTACAGATGGCTATACTGTAGACAAAGAAGGTTTATTAAATAACTACGCGGTTGAACCAGAAATGTACTACGACGTACCAGGTGATGCGCGTCAACAAGCAGAAGAAGATATAGAAAATCGTGTTGAAGAATTAAGAGAAATTAACGAAGATAAGCAAGGCGAATTAACAATGGAAGGCGACAAACGGGGTAAAGGTCCTGGTGTAATTTAGTTTTTTTAGTGTTGCTAAGTTGGGAATTTTACGTCTAGGAAGGTAATCGCGATGATTGAGAAATTTCTCAATCATCGCTTTTTTTTGTGGGATATTTCATAAATTCCTACACCCTTAAACCCTCACACGCCTATACCCGTCCCAAGGTAATTGGTCAAATAGTAAATGGTTGAACTTGGCGATCGCGCCACTGACGCTGATAACGTTCGACAACTAAAGGACGAACAACAAACTTGGGAGGACAACCATCTTTGACATCGATACGCAAACAGGAATATGGTCGGCGTTTTTGGGAACCTTGTCCTGTGCGACCTACGAATAATTGGGAACGCGCTACTAATTTTTGATCTTCTAATAAATCTGTTCCCTCAGTCCGTTGGCGTCGCAAACTGTAACCACTACCACCGCAAACAATCCAGTTGATATTGCTGTCAGCGTGACCTGTATTCATTGTTTGTAGGTGTTCTAAACAATGGGCGTGACCGTTCAATACTAAATCTACCAAAGGACGACCTTCAGCTAGAGAACCAACCTCTGCTGCTACCCCATCCAGCACATTACGCAGGCGATCGCGTACAGCCAAAGTTTGCGCCTGGTTCCATTTTGTTGCTTCAGTCACGTAAGGCGGGTGGTGAAAATAAATTACTCTTCCTCGTACTTCTTTGGTGTGCCAGGATTTTATTAGTCGCTGCTTTAGCCAATCTAGTTGTTCAGTATCTACTACCGTTTTGTGGTCAGCAGCAAGTTGCTTGTCAATGTCAACAACAATTTCTTCTATTTGTGACAATTTTGCCCGCAAATCATCCAGATGTTCAGCCTCACTCGGATCATTGGGATCTAGTTGGTTCGAGGTTTCCATAATTTCCTGCTTTTGTTGTTCCATCTCGACACGGCGCTTTTCCAAAATTTGGCGATCGATATCTCCTTGTTGTGTTGCTGGCAGTGGCGATGGATCGTTGAATGTATTAGAATCTAAAGCAAAGAAATCTATGCCAGAATAGCGGAAAGTGTAGTAACGATTGGGTAGACAGGTAAAAATTCCCGGTTTATAATGCAGACATCGACCAGTATCAGTTTTGGCTGTGTAGTGTGTATCTAAATGACGCGCTAGGTCTGGTGGAAGCATGAAAACTTTTAAATAGTCTAAGAAGGCTCGCGCATAGGCGTCACCTTGTTTAGAACCATGCCAACCAACATCTAAATCCAATTTACTACCAATAATATTACGTATTGGCAATGTAGCTAAAGAGACTAATCCATAAACAAGCGGCAAATCATAGTAATCGTGATTTCCCGGTACGGGTAAAATGGGAAACTCAAAAATCATCTGGTCGTAAGCAATACGCTGGGGTTGCTCACCTCCACAGATAAACTCCCGGTAAGGTTCAATGAAGTTTTTTTGGTAGTACTCGCTTGACCCTACTAAGTAAATCACATCGCCTGTATGCAACAGAAAACGGCATTCCTGACGATGGGGAAGCATCAATTCTGCTACTTGGCGTTGGGGATTATATGTATAGTGTGACCCGGAACCACTATCACCCACCACTAAAAATGAAAATTCTGGTTCCTCGGCTCGGTCGTCATTTAATACTAGCCGAGTTTGATCTATGCTACGTTGCACAACCAACGGATCTTGCCACTTTACCCGTTGATTCATTTTACGAATTTTATCAGCGATCGCCGGATCAGATACAAATTTCATAATTATATAGTCAAGGGTCAAACAATTTTGGATTTTAGATTTTGGAAAATAACCACTAACTTACTTAATTTTGGTTGATTAAGAAAAAACTAAAAGCCTACCGACGAACAGTAGTATATTGAATACAGACATTAGATCACTAAAAGTAGCTCTTTTAGATGTATTTTGTAGCCAAAAAGGAAAATTTAGATGCGGATTGCTGACGATATTACAGAATTAGTGGGAAGAACTCCTTTAGTTCGGTTGAATAGAATTCCCCAAAGTGCAGGAGCAGTAGCTCAGATTGTGGTGAAGTTGGAAAGTATGAATCCAGCAGCATCTGTGAAAGACAGAATTGGAGTGAGTATGGTGGAAGCTGCGGAAGCAGCAGGCTGGATCAAACCAGGACAAAATGTTTTAGTTGAGCCGACTTCTGGGAATACGGGTATTGCTTTGGCAATGGTGGCAGCTGCTAAGGGCTATGATTTAATTTTGACAATGCCTGACACCATGAGTAAAGAAAGACAAGCTATGCTGAGAGCTTATGGTGCAAAACTGGTGTTAACGCCAGGAGTAGAAGGAATGCGGGGTGCGATCGTTCGGGCTGAACAGATAGTAGCACAAACACCTAATGCTCGGATGTTACAGCAGTTTCGCAATCCTGCCAATCCCAAGGTGCATCGAGAAACCACAGCCGAAGAAATTTGGCAAGATACTGATGGACAGGTAGATATTGTAGTGGCGGGAGTCGGTACTGGTGGAACAATTACTGGTGTAGCGGAAGTAATCAAACAACGTAAACCAAGTTTTCAAGCGATCGCAGTGGAACCAGCTAACAGTCCTGTATTAACTGGAGGTTTACCCGGCCCGCATAAAATTCAAGGTATCGGTGCTGGATTTGTTCCAGATATTTACCGTCCAGACTTAGTGGATGAAGTAATTCAAGTCACAGATGAGCAATCGATTTCCTATGGGCGTCGTTTAGCGAGAGAAGAAGGCTTGTTATCAGGTATTTCTGCTGGTGCGGCTTTGTATGCAGCGATTCAAGTCGCAAAGCGTCCAGAAAATGAAGGCAAATTAATTGTGATGATTCAGCCTAGTTTCGGTGAACGCTACTTAAGTACATCACTTTTCCAAGAACCACAAGAAACTGAGTGGTTGCAGAAAGTGTAATTACTGACTATGAGGAACAAGTTAGAAAGTAAATAAATCTATTGACATAATAATGCTCATCGTACAGTAGGGAAAGAGGCGGGCATTGCTTGCCGCTTTCACTACTGTTTTGGTAACTGTGTGGAAGTGCGATCGCTATATCTCTAGATACAGCAATTCAACTAGGCAGCTTGATTAACAGTTGGCTCCGGCAAGGGTTCATTTGTCGCTTCGTAAGCGATAATTAAGGACTCTAATGCTTCAATGCCATTAGTCACAGCCTCCTCATAAGTATCGCCATGAGTCCGCCAACGCTGTCCGGGAAAATCAGGAAATCCAACCAAGAAGCAGTTGTCTGCTTCAGACCATTGAATTAACATTTGATACTTCAATTTACTCATTTTCCTGCTTCTCCTGCTGTTGTTTCTCCTCTACTTCTTTTATAGCTTGTTGCACGTCTTTTTCTTGGTAGGATTTAGCATCCGCACCATCTTTACCTGAAACCGTTAGCTTTCCAGCATATAACGGATGTATCCAGTTAGTGTGACTTCCTTTACCTGGGAGTTCAGTAAAACCTACTTGGCGCAGCCATTGTTTTAACTCCCTGATTTTCTTAGGCATTACTTAAACATCAACTATCAACCACAGCATCTTAGCTTCAATCTCGCCTCAAAAAACCAACCCGCAAGTATAAGAGTTAAGCGATCGCCTCACCCTTTCCCTTACACTGATATAGTAAGAGCGATCACATACTTCACTTCCTGCATCCAAGGTATTGGAAGTCAAGTGGTCAAATAATTTGGCTATCGACAATAAATGGACGTAACTGGACTCGAACCAGTGACCTCTACGATGTCAACGTAGCGCTCTAACCAACTGAGCTATACGTCCGCACTTTTGCGAGTATAACATAAATTTTTTACTTAAAGCAAGTTTTGCAGAAAATTTAGATAACTCCAAAAAATAAATGATCCAATTTTTTGACTCAAGGCGATTTCTTAGCCCTTTTCCTAAAACTGAGGACTGACGCGATTCGTTACAATAAAAGTATCTATTGAAATATTTTTATTTTGATTGTCACAATCCTCTAGTTGGGTATCAAGTGATTATGCGCCAAAAAGTCTTAGCCTGGTTAGCTGAGAATGTTCCGAATTCGCGAATTAACCACATTCTCAGGGTAGAACAAATGGCTGTGGAGTTAGCTGAAAATTATCATCTGGATCGAGAAAAAGCTGCCACGGCTGGGCTAATGCATGATTTGGCAAAATATTTTCAACCTCAAAAACTTTTGCAGATGGCAGAAGTTGCAGGATTGGAAATAGACGAGGTTTTAGCAGCATCACCCCATCTATTACATGCAGATGTGAGTGCGATCGTTGCTAAAGACACTTTTAGTGTACAAGATGAAGAAATATTACAAGCGATCGCCAATCACACTTTGGGTAGACCAAGCATGGGTCAACTCTCTTGTATCGTATTTTTAGCAGATACTCTGGAACCAGGGCGGGGTGACTCTGCTCAATTAGAAGCTTTAAGAAAAACAAGTTTTGAAAATCTCGAACGGGCTGTTTGGCTAACCTGCGATTACACTTTTAAATTTTTACTGGAAAGCCCTAGTTTAATTCATCCGCGGGCGATCGCCACCCGCAATTGGTTTATGCAAAAGTCAAGGACTAAACAGGCAATTCTGTCAACAACTGTATAGATCCCCGTTTTTTTGTTAGTATTCAAAAAAACCAGCTCGTGTACAGTTGCAATTAAATGATCATTTGTCAGTAGTTGTAAAAAATTGTCAAGACACAAAGAAGCAGCTGAGGTTTAATGTCTGATTATTTCCAAGCCAACTTTCCATTCCAATCACTTACTGTTCAAAAAGGTGTAGCAAGAGCTACACGTATTGACAACAACGATAGCAGTACAAATGTAGTCGCAACCATTGCTGAAGCAGCATCAGACCGGAAAGCAGGTGACATATTAGTACTCAAAGTCACAGATGTATCTTATCTAGCAGACTACTTTGCATTTATGACGGGCTATTCTAGAGTACAGGTCAGAGCGATCGCCCAGGCCGTCGAAGATCAAGTACAACAAGAATGGCAACGATCTCCCTTACGAGTAGAAGGGAAATCTGAAGGAAGTTGGGTAGTCCTAGATTACGGCGATGTGATTGTCCATATCATGATGCCAAAAGAGCGTGAGTTTTATAATTTAGAAGCATTTTGGGGTCATGCAGAACGTGTCGAGTTTCCAACATCCGACGATGATGGGGGTAAATCAACATGATCAAATCTTCAATCTCCAACTGCCCGGTTCCTACTGAGCAACAACCACTCAACGAGTATGAAGAGTTAAAATCTTCTTGGTTATTTAGCGATTGCACCTTAAACTGGCGTGACTACATCACAAAAATAGCTTGGATCTGGGGTTTATCTTGGCTAGTAGCAGCACCAATTGCAGCAGCAAGCTTTACTCCACACAAATACACGATTCAGTTTATTCTTTGTGGTGCGGCGGGCGGAAGTATCGGCGTAGTACTGGCACTCCTACGCTTATACTTAGGTTGGTCCTATGTACGCGATCGCCTTGCTAGTCCAATCATTTTTTATGAAGAATCGGGGTGGTACGACGGCCAAACCTGGACAAAACCACTGGAAATATTAAACCGCGATCGCTTGATTGTCAGCTATGAAATTAAACCAATCATCAAACGGTTACAAATTACCTTTGCTGCCTTGGCTGTGTCCTTCGTTGTTGGTACGATAGTTTGGCACTTAGTTTAAATAGTCATTTGTCAAGGGTCAATGGTCAATAGTCAATGGTAAAAAACTTTAGACTATTGACTAGGGACTATTGACTATGGACTATTGACATATAACAAAATCACCATAGATAACAACCCATGACAATGGGAAAACGAACCCAAGCTGCCACATTAGAAGTTAGATTACTGCGCGAAGGCATTATAGAATCAAAGCATATAGTCCAAGCTGTCGTATGCGACGAACGGGGACGAGTGCTGTCGGTTGCTGGGAATGCTGAAACCGCCACTTTTGTGCGTTCAGCTCTCAAACCATTTCAAGCTCTGGCTGTCACTACTACAGGGACATTAGAACGTTATGATTTGAGCGATCGCGACTTAGCAATAATCATTAGTTCCCATAAAGGCACAATTCAGCAAGTTAGGCAAGTATTTAATATTCTCTGGCGGGCTGATATTGATCCATCGGCTTTACAGTGTCCAACTCCCGAAGGCAAGCGTAGCCCCTTAGAATATAACTGCTCTGGTAAACACGCCGGAATGTTAGCTGTGTGTCAGCAATGCAATTGGTCAATAAATAACTACTTGCAGCGTAAACACCCTGTACAGCAGTTGATTATTACCAAAGTAGCAGAATTGCTAAAAATGCCAGCGGAAGAATTTATTAGCGCTCATGATGACTGTGGCGCTCCTACCTATCTCATGCAACTCGCACAAATGGGATACTTATATGCTCAATTAGCTTGTCGCAGTAATTTAGATATGGAGCGGATAGTCCGAGCCATGACTCACCACCCCGCAATGGTAGCAGGAGATGGAGAATTTGACACCGAACTGATGCGTTTAACTCCAGGAGAACTAGTAAGTAAATCTGGTGCTGAAGGAGTGCAATGCATTAGTAGACTTGGTGAAGGCATGGGACTAGCAATTAAAGTCATAGATGGAGCCAAGCGAGCAAAATATGCTGCTGCAATTCACTTGCTGCAACAGATGGGGTGGATTAGTCCTAGTGTTGCCCAAGCCTTATCAGAAAAATTTATGAACCTCGGTAAATACAAGCGTTTAGAAGTAATTGGAGAATTATCTTTTTTGTAGTTGCACATTTTTGAAATATAGTGCTATATTAGGGAAGACAAAGCGACGCGGGATAGAGCAGCCTGGTAGCTCGTCGGGCTCATAACCCGAAGGTCAGTGGTTCAAATCCACTTCCCGCCACCAAATCTAAACCCCTACAACTGTTACAGATTGTAGGGGTTTTAGTTTTCCTCTTTGTGTCTTTGTGCCTTGGTGGTGAAAAAAATAATTATTTAAACACCCTACTCTACGAGAAGCCACTTCGTGTCTACGGGTTCGCCACCTTGCCTACTCTTACGAGAAGCCGCTGGCGCGTCTACGTGACGGGAACCGCCAAGACGGCAAGTGGACTCACCAAGACACTAAGACACCAAGAAATTTTCATTTTCCAAATTTACACCCTGAAAGGTCTAATTTATAGGACTTACACTCAGCTTCAAATTAATTATTTTCCAGGGTTTGATAGTGAATTTTTGCTCAATAGCTGTGGCTGAGAATTCTGAAGTGGACAAAGAACGCTCCAACAAATCCACAGATTCCTCTAAAATCAGCCCCAAATCATTTTGCAAAGACAACTCGGCTGTTTCTCCGTGACATTCATAACAACGCAAAATCCACTTTTGCGAATCATCTTCTGCTTGTTTAAATGCCATTAAGATTAAATTTTCTGCTGATAAATCTAAGAAACTTGCTTCTAGTTCATCTCCATTCACCAAAAGGGGAGGATTTGCGGGACACACCATTACTTGCAAAGGTACATTTAATTCATACCCCCGTCGGACTGTATGAGCTGATTTCCAATCACCAGCATGGGGATACAAAGCATAGGTGAATTCATGTATACCTCTATCGGCTTGAGGATCAGGCCAATTGGGACTTCTTAAAAGTGTTAGCCGTAATTGATTTGATTGAGCATCATAACCATACTTACAATCATTCAGCAAACTCACGCCATAGGAATTTTGGATTTTGGATTTTAGATTTTGGATTGAGGATTGGGGATTAGTGAAAAGTTTTTCCTTGTCCCCCTTGTCCCCCTTGTCCTCCTCTTCTGTCGTCAAGTCTGCCCAACGCAAAGCGGGAACTTCCCATTTTGCTTGTTCTGCTGGAGTTTCGGGTTTGGTGGGGCGAGCAATTGCACCACAGGGAATTTCGTAGGTAGCAAAGTCTGCTTCCAGATTAAGAGGAAAGGCTGCTTTCACTAATACATGCTCTTCTTGCCAATTTACCTTCATGGCAATCTTCAGCACAGATGAGCCTGTTGGCAGAATGTAATCACTGCAAAACTCTGATTGACCAAGTTGCTGTACCACACGCAGACGTTGTTGTACTGACCCTTGTTCTAACCATTCGATAGATTTTAGACTCGCTGGTGGTAGAGGATGCTGGGCATAATTGGGATCGATATTCCATGCGTCCCAATATTGACCACTATCTTGAAAAGCTTGTAATAGATTTCCGCCTGCTTGATTGAGAACTTCTCTATGATTAACCTTGTCAAAAACACTCGCTAAATTACCAGTTTGTTCATCAATAATTACTCGCAAAAATTCATTTTCTAAAGTCAATCTTTCTGACGAAAATTGTTCTTGCTTTTGCAAGCTTAATTTGGTATCTTCAGACTGGGTTATGTTATGTGCATTTTTGGATTGACAAAGACACAGCCAAAAAACACGGTAGCCTACAGGTGGAATATTGCTTGCTAAAAATAACAGTGTGGAAGCTTCACCCAACTGGGAAATGATTTGGTTTCCAGAATGATCGTAAATCTGCCATTCCTGATTGGGTGCAATGGTAGAGGGTAAAGCAATACTCACAACCTCAGAACGCTGCCAATTTAGGGAATTGAAGACAACCACAGGTAAACTATCTGGCTGTGGTGGTGTTGGGAAAGAAATTTGAGATGCGATCGCTCGCAAGGACTCCTCTAATATCTCCGTACCGACTTTTTCCACTTCTTGCCACTCAACTAAAGCATCCTCATAGACTTCAGTAATTGAGGAACCAGGCAAAATGTCGTGAAACTGGTTAAATAAAACTTGCTTCCAAGTTGCTTCTAGTTCCGCTTTTGGATAATTTACCCCACATTTGAGAGTGGCGATCGCAGCAAACAATTCTGCTTGGTACAACAAATTCTCACAACGACGATTCCAACGTTTTTGATCGCCGTGGGTAGTATAACAACCACGGTGGAATTCCAGGTAGAGTTCATCATTCCAGGTGGGGAGAGTGGTTGATGTTTGAGAATTAATCGTTGATTGCAGTTGTTGGAGGTATTTTTCAGCAGTCGTAAATTCTAGTTGGGGAAATAGGGGAGATTTTTGCCAGCGTTGGGCAACTTCTAACATATCACGTGTGGGACCGCCGCCGTGGTCGCCGACACCGGGAAGCCAAAGTGAATCTGTAAATCCAGTTTGAGTTTGCCATTCAATCGCATAATCAGCCATTTTCACAGGGTCGATACCTTCACCCACAGGTGCGGACATCAAACTCAGTATTTCACTACCATCAGGAGAACGCCACCAAAAAGCACCGTAAGGAAACTTCGTCGTATCATTCCACCGCAACTTTTGCGTCACAAAATACTCAATTCCAGACTGTTGCATAAACTGTGGCAAAGTCGCACAAAAACCAAAAGTATCAGGAACCCAAACTATACTCGCCAGCTTACCAAACTTTGCTTGCACATAGCGCTGACCATACAATAATTGCCGCACAATCGATTCACCAGCAATTAAATTTAACTCTGGTTCCACCCAAAAACCACCGACAATTTCCCAAAATCCCGCCGCAACCTTTTCTTGAATCGCCCTAAATAAATCCGGGCGATTTTCCTCCACCCAAGCATACAAAGCTGGCGTCGAATGACAAAAAACTAACTCTGGAAAATCTGACTGTAACCTTAAAACCGACTCAAAAGTACTCTGCGCCGCTTCCCAAGTTTCACTCACCCGCCATAGCCACGCCATATCCAAATGAGCATGACCCAACAGAGATATTTTGGATTTTGGATTTTGGATTTTGGATTTAATTAAACTGTCCCGCAATGATAATAGACAATTATCAAACTCTCCCCTCTCTTCCTTCGCGTCCTGGCGGTTCATCACCTTATCTACTACCACCGCCAAACTATCTAACCTTTCAGGCGCAAACTTTGTCAAAAAACGCTGTGTTACAGCCAACTCATCAGCCACAAAACCAGGATCTTGACATTGCTCATCAGTTGATTCATAAACTAAAAGCGATCGCATCAACGCACCATCACAATGTCCCGGACTTACCAAACGTATAGTTATAAAAAACTCTTCCCCTGGTGTTACCGCTTGACTAACTAAAATTCGAGGCGAACAATCAAATAAATCTCCTTCACCCACCAACTCACCATTCACATAAATTTGGGCAGAATTCGCCCACCAAACCAACGCTAGCCGTAAAGACAAACCTTGGAGTACATAACCTTGTAAATTCTGGGGAGTCACCAACTTTTGTGCTAACCACAAAACTTTTTGTCCCCCAGCCCAAGCAATATTTCCTTTAGGATTAATCTCAACAGGCGTCCACTCAGACAAGAAAGATGCACTCACATCAGTCACAGCCAAATCACCTGCAAAACAGCGCCAATTTGGGAGAATATTCTCTTGACAAAAAGAGCGCAATTTCTCGATTGCAGCTGAGATAATTTTGGTATTGGATGGCGATACGGGAGAGGTCATATTTTCGCTATTATGATGGCGTAAATATTAATGTATTTCTCTTGTAATGTTAGTGGATAGTGGTAAACAACTAATAACTAACAACTCACAACTCACAAACAACCACTTTATTTTTTAGTGGAAATCGGATAAATAGCAAAGCTCTCAACAAAAATTCACTACCATGTCTTCTGCTTCCTCTGAACGCTATCAAAGCAGACTTTTTAACTTCGTTCACAAACAATCTCGACGTTGGAGTGAAGGAGTGGGGCGCACCTTTCGTCATTTACAGGTTGCTGCCAATTGGTCTTTAGAAGCACTTAGCTATTCCGTATTTATACTGTTTCAAAAAGCGCGAGAATCAGCTGGAAAACAACTACACGCCACTGCACAGCAAACACAAAATCCACAATTACAAGCAAATTATACCGATTTCCAGCCAGAAACACCGCCAGTACCCGATATACCGATTCAGCAAGTCCTAAAAGTTGTGGAGAGTCTGCAACTTCTATCAAGAGTCAATTGTCAAGAGTCTGGTATTACTCCACCTCTCCATTTATCACCAAATATCCAGGGAATCGCCTCGCAACTGTGCGATCGCCAACTAGTACTCGTTACATTAGAAAATGAAATTTTAGATATATTAACGCCCCAGCAACAACAAAAGCTAGAAGAGCGAATTATTACAGAAATTGTTAATTATTGGCGTCAATGGCGCTTAACTCAAGTTAAAGAAGAAACAACAAACGTCATTGGTGAAATCAATCGCTTACTGACAAAGTTAACTGGTAGTCATCACGAAAACCCAACACCAGCACTACCATCTGGGAATACAGACCAAAATACAGAAGAATTATCTTTACTAAATACCAAGCGATCGCTAGCTTTATTAGATGCAACTGTTGCTAAGTTAGAGTCAAATGCTTTAGACCCAATTTCTCATACTAGCCGCGAACTCATCCAAATCTTGCAAACTCAGTTGCAAATATTTGTTTATGGAAAAGAGCAAATAGCAACTAGTCAGCAAACAACAGCAACTCTTGATAATTCCCAAAATCCAGCATCAAAAATTCAAAATTTGATTTGGGCAGCAATAAACTTCTTTTTTGGAGAACGCCAGAGTCAAAAATTAGATCAGGCTAAATCCAATCATCAAATTTCTCCAGATTTACGAATCAATCATCACAAAAAACAACTTCATAAATCCCACAAGTTACTGAAAACCTCTAAAATGCGAAGTAATGAATTAGTAGATTTGTGGCTGAGTGAAAGTGATGTCTTTGGTGATGTTCAAGTTATAGGTAAATCTCGTGAGCATTCAAATCAAACAAATAATCTAGTTAGCAGTTCTCCAATTTCAAACTCAGTCGTTCCTAGCAGTCAAACAGTAAGGAATCCTTTGCAAAGCTTGATTCATCGCCTGCAAAGTTTCACATTACAACCCAAAGGAATATTAGTGCAAAAGCACAATCAAGTAACTAATCTCACTTCTACTCAAACACAAACAACATCTAAAAAAATATCTATTGCAGCACAAACAGCATTTGCTATTTCTCAGCAGCAACGCCAGCAAACTACAGAAGTAGAAGCAAAACCAGATTGGATCGAAACAAAAGCCAAAATCATTGGTTATGACAAACATCCATTAGAACAAATTCTGGTATGGTTAGATCGCATGATGCTGTGGCTAGAAGAAACAATAGTGAGAATCTTTAAGTTATTACAGCGTTTCTGGTATGGAAAATTATGATTCAGGTTTTCAGTACTTGTTTCATTAACAGTACCTTAAATCCTTCTGAATCTTTGTGTCAAGCCTAATTGAGCTACTCTAACCCTGGCGTAAGTCCTTGCGCCCCTACTAACAACTAACAACTTAAACCAAAATTATATTTTGTTCACATCAATTTACATATCTATCTAAAATTTTGGTTGAGGAATATATAATTGCATCAGTCCCAGCAACAGCAATACAAAGCCAACTTGTACTAGTGAGGGAGCCAATATTAACCCCATCGTAAAAAGCATTCCTCCACTAAACACAACTGCAATGCGATAGACTTCCTCGCGTATTTTTACTCCCAGAACAATAGCACTTATACCAATTATTAATAAGAACAAATAGCTTGCCAGCATACTTATCTCCTTCAATAGAGCGTTGGTTATCCATCGCACTTACACAATAGCAGTATTTTGAATCTTAGAAATATCGAACAATCTCGATATAAAAAAATAAAAACAAACTACAACTAAGTATAGCTTTTTATTTATATATCAGTTGCAACATGAGTCACAAACACAGAAAAAGCTTCTTCATTGCGACGATAGTAAGTACACTGTCCTACCCTGGTTGAGACAACTAATCCCGTATCTTCGAGCATGGACAAGTAATGAGATATTGTAGACTGAGCCAAACCAGTTTTCTTCTGGATACTACCTACGCAGACTCCAACGGTACGAGGATCTACATCCTGACAGGGAAAATTTACCTCCGGTTCCTTTAACCAGTGCAGAATCTGTAATCTAGTCTCATTAGCCAGGACTTTAAAAATATCAGTATCTTTGCTATCCATATTCCAAATTATATCGATTTTTTTCGATATATCAATTTTATTTGATAATTACTGAGTTAATGGTCAATGGTAAACCACGTGGACTGTTGACAATTGACTCATTTCTAATTCACCACTTGACTACCATGACTACGAGGATCATCTTGACTACCCGATGATGGTACTGATTTCACAACTTTGGAAACTTGTCCACTAGTTTGAGCATACGGCAGGGGTGAACCAACTACCAACGCTTCTAAATTACTTGCCATAATAGTGCGGGGTTGATCCCCAATCGCCTGTGCAACGGGTTCTCCATTTTCACTTAAATACACAAAGTGGGGAATACCATCAACGCGATACTTTAACATCTCTGGTAGCCACTTGCTATTATCCACATTCAGCATCACAAAATTAACTTTTTCTGTATACTGCTTTTCCAATGTGGCGATCGCTGGTGCCATTTTCTGGCATACAGCACACCAGTCAGCATAAAATTCCACTAGCGATGGCTTACCGTTTGCCAAAGCTACTTCTAAAGGAGTAGATTCTTCACCCAACTGAGTCAGAGAAACTGTGTTAGTCTGGGATTTCAATCCCAAAACCAATGTGACACTAAGAGCGATCGCTACTATTGCGACTAAAAAATTTCTGATCCGCGTTCCACTGTTTAATTCTGACTTAGCTGGAGATTTTCCAGAAGTATTTATACTCATAAAAAATTATTAAAACTTATTAAGTAGTGTTATTTTTAGTTTACCGTTTTATTTTAAAAGGCAAAGTTCAATTCGGAATTCAAAATTATTCGGCGATCCTCAATCTCTATATCCATAACCGTGAAAAAACGAGTTACCCTGACCTTTCCTAAACGTGCCATTCAAATGCCAGTTACTTACCGACTAGCAAAAGAATTTAATGTGGCTGCGAATATTATCCGCGCTCAAGTAGCGCCAAATCAAATTGGCAAATTGGTAGTAGAACTTTCCGGGGATATAGATCAATTAGATGCTGCTATCGAGTGGATGCGATCGCAAAACATTAGTGTATCTCACACCTTGGGAGAAATAGTCATAGACGAAGAGGTGTGTGTTCACTGTGGTTTATGTACAGGAGTTTGTCCCACCGAAGCCTTGACCTTGAACCCGCAAACCAGCAAACTGACATTTACGCGATCGCGCTGCATCGTCTGTGAACAGTGTATACCCACCTGTCCAGTGCAAGCAATTTCCACAAATATTTAGTTAGTTGTTGATGGTTAACTCACACACATCTGCGATCACCCCACCATCACCCACGAGTCTCGTTTTGGCTGGGGAATCGTAAACTACCAGTAGCGAAGGTGTTCCGGTTATATCTTCAAACAAAGTTATTCCTTCTGCATGATCATCTTGCTTACCAAAGGGAATATCTTGTACATATTCAGGGTAGTGTAGGGTATCATCTGGCAAATTAACACCCGCCTGCAAACGATAAACTTGCACCGGGCCATCTAAATCCATCGTCGGGCCTGCTAGAATCAGTAAATCTTCGCCAGCTAAATGTAGGTCTCTAATTCCCAAACCATTTAAAAATACAAAATGCTTTTTGTAGGATTGACCTTTTTCTGCTATTGGCTTTAGTGTTAACACTTCTGTTTGAGAAAGTTCTACCTCTATTTCCAAGATGACAGCCCAACCTCGTAATACCGGGCCGCGCAAACCCAGAAAAATTCGATTTTGATAAACTGCAATACCTTCTATATCAAAGCCATTTTCTTTACCAGGAATTTTAGCTGTGATAAAAAAACCGAGATGAGGATCATCTTGCAAAACTTCCATCAATACATTTTCAGACTCAGTTAATTGCAACTTAGCAGCAGTTAACTGTACATTTGGATCTTTTGGATGAGAACAAGATTTACATAATTCTCCGTCAACTAGGGGAATGCGTGCTAAAACATATCGATTTGGTTCCGATTCAATTTCAGCTAGTCTCTGAATATTTTTGCTCTCTGATTTCTCTGGTTTTGGTTTTTTGCGTTTCCAGCTATGGGAACCAATAATCCACAGATAACTGTCACTATACTCAATACCTTCAATATCAATTTCTTTGTCTTCGGGTGCAGGTAAATCAATAAATTCTGCTACACGATACTGTTTATGCTCACCAAAATTCTTATCATCAATATAAGACAGACGTTCAATAGTTGAAGTCTCATCTGAACCAAACCATAAATGCTTTTCAGGTGTTAGCATTACTGCCGATAGGTCTTCTCGATATTTTTTAAAGCTATCGGTAAATGTGAGTAAAATTTTGTTTACCAAAATAAATTTTTCCGATGATTTGTTTACGTATTGTCTATTTTATCATTGTATAATCTAAGTATGATTTGATACTGGCTTGGGTTTTCAATTTTTATATAATTTTGAAATCATTCATTAGTTGCTTAATTAAGATGCTTAAAAAAAAGAAGTAAAATGATATATTTTGGCTTCAGAGAGCAATGATTTTCAATAAACTATAATTATTAAAACTCAATCCGATTGTTTCATAACAATATTATATTTAATAACAAATAAGCCCATGCCTGAAGGCAATGGGTTTCCACACTTCCCAGGAGGCTTTATGACGTTGGCTGCAAAACCGACAGTTGAAAATCTTGGACACTACGCTTACTCCGCAATCAAAAAACACTTTAAAAAAACCTTAAAATGGGAAACAGAAGTTAAAAAAGATAAAGATCCAGAAGCATTACATCAAATGCGAGTAGGGATGCGTCGCTTACGTACAGTTATTAGTAGGTTTGCGATCGCTATCAATCTCCCAAAGGTTGTAAGTGATAAAAATGTCGGTAAGATAGCACATCGTCTTGGTAATCTTCGGGACTTAGATGTATTAAAAGAAACTCTCGAAAATCTTTCTCAACCACAATTACCTAAAAAAGAACGACAATCTCTACAAACAGCTTTGGATGCTCTAGAGAAACAACGGGAAAATGCACTTGCCGATGTGCAAACAATGTTGAAAGATGAACGTTATAAATCAATCAAACAAGCCTTAAAAGATTGGTTGGATGAACCAAATTATCAACCACTGGCATGTTTACCTATGCAGGAAATTTTACCAGATTTACTTTTGCCAGAGGTGAGTAATTTCTTATTGCATCCAGGTTGGCTAGTCGGGACTCAAATTGAAGGATCTCAACTGGTAGTATTACACGATTGGGAAGCCGAAAAAATAGAAAAAGAATTAGCAACCAACGGTAAGACTCTTCACAGTCTACGGAAACAAGCCAAACGTATACGTTACCAAATGGAGTTATTTAGCGACTTATACGGTGAAACTTACACAGCTTATGTTGCTGAACTCAAAAACATCCAAGATATCTTGGGTTCTATGCAGGATAGTACAGTTATGGCTGAGTGGCTAGAGAATATCTTCAAATCAGAAATTGATACTCAGATTCCCACAATTGCTAACAAGTTAGCAGAAAATCGTTACAAAATGTGGGAGCAATGGCAACCATTACAAGAACGGTATTTACAAGGGAAAACTAGACAGGATTTACATTTAACAGTACTTTATCCTGCTTAGATTAATTCAATTAGGACTTACGCAGGTGTGACACACAATTCTCATTTGTTGTTTGTAGTGAGGACTTTAGTCCTCATTACAGTCAGAAAAACAGGTTTATGAATTGCAAAAGTTAGTTTACGAGTCGCAGAAGTTAGTTTGCGAGTCGCGAAAGTTAGTTTATGAAGCGATTGCTCGCACTGTTGAAATACTAGCATCTTGAACTTGAAGCGCGATCATTAATGCTCAAGCAACTTCCTCACTCTCAATCTTCTTTTCATCTATTTTTTCTGATTCCCCTTCTATTTTTCTTTCTTGAATATAATTATTCACCTCCCCAGCAGAGGTGAATCTGAGCAATTCAGATGCATACAAAGAACTTCTCTTGAGCAAATCAATCACAACTTTTTCCATGAGATTTTTTTTCTTATCTTCATCATCAATCTGGCGACAAAGTTCAATGGCTAACATAGTATCTTGTGTTTTGATAAGATTGTTATAAAAACGATTAACTTGCTCAAGGGTCTTACTGTAGATAAAGAAATTAGCTCCTCCGATAAACTGAAGTAAAACGCCTGAAATTCCAGATATAACAGGTATACTTATATTAAGATTTGGATTGAACAAGAAAAGTACAATAGCAAATGTAATTGTAAGAAAACCTAAAAATATTAGAAAAAGACTTGTGTAGAAGCTGTTCCTCGCCTGATTTTTATTAATTGTATAGTATTCATCTAATTGATTCAAATTTAGTTGAATAATTTCAAGAATATTAGATGATGTTTTTTCACGTATTTTTTCCTGTATTGCTATTCTTTCTTGTTTGAGGTTGATAACCTTTCGATCTTCTTGAAAGTTTAGCCGGGAAAGTGCCAGAAAAGCAAAGAAGCCAAAACAAACTGCAATCAGGATAAAAAATCCGATAAAAAACCATGTTGAGTACAAATAGCCACTTAGGAAGTGAAGCCCCAATTCTCTAATAAGAGGTAGAACTCCTACTAAAAGAACTCCAGTTAATACTAATCCAATATATATTCCTAAATCTTGTTTTTTCATTTATCCTCTCGTAGCTCGATTACTTAACCTCCGCAACCTTGCTAGCGATCGCACTCTAACCCAAAATCTCCTTATACTCAAGCTCTCGCCACAAACCTTTAAATCGAAAATTTCCACTGATTTGAGCATCACCCTCAAGACTTTTTCGTCAGCTAAAAGAGATAATGCTATATCCTTTCTTTCGCTGGTGGCGTAATACCGCGATCACTTAACCCTTGTGAAACTTCATTTAAAAATTCCAAGTCTTGTGCTGGTAAAAACTGAAGAGGATTTTCTGTTTTTTCCAGAAAACTAAAAGCTTGCCGAAATTGACTTGGGGTTGCGTCAATCGGTGAGTCGAGGTGACAAGGAATAATCCGCAGAAAATCCCAACTCGCTACTTGGTTAGCCCATTTGATAGTTTCCTCTGGATCTCGGTTCAGAATTAGAGTTTGCAGAATTGGTGCCACAAACAAGCGTCCATCCCCGCGTAGAGTATAAAAAGACTGTTGCCAATTATTCCATTTAAAAGGAAACAAACCAAAATAGGCTTTCTTGGAACGATCTGGCGCTCCCAATGCATGACGAAAAACTTGTCCCATGCCAACTACTTCTAGCGCACTTGGTCGGAAGTAAAAAGCAAATAATACAATTCTTTGCCATCCTTTACGACGGTTAGCCTCAGTGTCAAAAACGATGTGGAAAGCGTCGTCTTTAGCATGAAATAGTAAAGGATAAGGATCAAGTTGGACTATTGGTGGTGGTTCAGCAGGGATAGACAAAACTATATCTGTAACTAACAATGTCCGCGATCGCTTGTGGAAAAATGCAACTTCCGCAAATCGTCCTGGTCCCAACTCAATAGGGCCAAGAATTGCATAGTCAAACTCATTACCAAAGGGTACATCGCTACTATTTGCTGGCAATACATGAGTACGCCCTAAAGGTAAACCCAGCCAACTCAGGGGTAAATTGAGAGGAAAACTCCACTGTTTCGGGGCTACAAACACTTGTGCTTGGGGAAAGCGTCTGGCAAAAGGGCCGACAAAAACTTTATGCTCTAAACCAGAAATGGTAGGCAGGATAATATATTTGATATCCCCGTGTTCTGCAACTAATTCTTCAACCAGGCGTATACACTCTGGAGTTGGTGCGATCGGTGCATAAACGAGAAGTCCACCTGCTTCTAGCTTCACAACAGTCATGCGAATTGGCACAACAACATAGAAAATGCCCTGTATCTGGTCAAAAGTCCAAATCGTATCCTTAACTACTTCTTGGCGGAGTGTGCGTCGTTTGCCAAATGGATATAGTGGTAGAACAGGCCAGAAAGCCCAAGACCAATCTTTTAAAGAAATACCATCCTGTTGTGTCTGCATATTTTGCACGTTCATCGTGGTTATTTCCACGACTCGATCCTCCCAATCCCCAAGACTGAGAATATTTTATCTAAATCTGCTCTAATAAAAATAGGGGTGTGAGGGTGTAAGAAAAAATCAGAATCTTTCTGAAATTTGTCCTGAAAATCCCTTGAAATTTTTTATTCTTTAATCCAAATCGCCAGTCCACCCCCACGTCCACGCGCCGCGATTAAATCTTCTGTGATCAGAAAGAAGCTAAAAAAGGCAAGTTTGGCAATAGTTTGATTGTAGAAATCCTCTGTTTGACTCTTACCGCCTCGAATCTGTTGTTTATAAACAACACGACCAAACAAGCTGATGTGCATTTGGGTAAAATCAAAGGCCAACAAGTTTTTCTTGCCTAAATATTTGGCTGGGCCTGTGAGTTTTAACAACAAGGGGCCAAGTTGTACCTGATTGCCAATTTCGCCTTTACCATCAACCATATCTGTAGCAGCAAAACAAATGTGTGCTGATGCTAACTTTGGTAGATAAAAACCTCTACCTAATTCAATTCCTCCCCGCTTTTTAAGTTTATGAGTCCCTGTGGTAAAATATAGTCGCCATTGACCGAGTAAAGATGCAAAAGAATACTGAATTTTTTGTTGTTTAGCAGCTTTTTCTGCTTGTAATAAGGCATTTACCACTGCTTTAGCTCTGGGGCGATCGCCTGCTTGTTTGCGATATGCAGACACAGCTTGATCAAGTACGGTTGCAAAATCTGCTGAAGTTGGTGATGTTAAGTCAGGCGATCGCATTGAGTCATCCTCTTTAGTTTGGCTTAGAACTAATAATAGTGCGGTGGCGGGGATCGCTGGCAACTGTCACTGGTTGTTTCATCAGGTTGTAAATTGGTTTGGTCTGGATTAGTAGATTTACAAATTGAGAGAGCAGTCCTTCACCAGCCCAGTCTGGTTTGATTTTGTCTTTCATCTGAAATTATATATATCGAATCGAGGCAAGATAACAATTTATATTTTAAGTTTTAATGTGAAATTACAGTAAAATTACAATTTAAAACTACAATTTAGAACACAAAACTTTATTTGAGATTAAATTTTTCTAGTTATGAGTATTTTATTTAATCAAAAGTTTCGTTTGCTTATTGGTTTTGCTACTTTATTATCTGCTGGTTTGGTCGGTGGCTATTTACATACTCAGTCCAACACTCAACAGCAATTTTCTTTAGCCTCTGTTCCAGCAAAACCTATAAGCGCTAAAAATTTGCCGGAAAATAATCTAGGTCAACAAAATAATTTTGCATCAAGCTCAGAATTGATCTCAGCTTCTGCCCCATATCAAGTTATTGATGAATTTAAAAAGTATAAATATAGCGTTAACGGCAATAAAATTATCTCTCCTGCCAAACTACCAACTAATAAAGTTAATTTCAATCAAAAAGATTTATTATTTGTTCTTACTAATACTAGAAAATATTACCAAGACCACGCTAATCAAGATCCAGATATTCTCCGAACAGGATTACTAGGAACTACGGGTGTTAGTGTCCAAGACACACTGAAAACCCTAGATTTTATGATTACTGTATTAAAAGAAGATATCGCTAATAATCGCACCACTCGCTTACAAGATCCTAATTTTATTAATACTAATTTTAAAGTAATTAAATGGTCTGCTTATAAGCCACAAAACCCTCAACAAAAACGGCTCAGAATTACTAAATATGCCGTTTTCACTCATACAGGATCTCATAAGAAGACTTCTACATACAATATACCAATTTACAGTTTAAAAGATAATTTAACTGGCGATAAATTCTATACTAGATATACCAAGCAGGATGTTTTATCAGGTATCTATGAACCTGGTGGAAGAGAATATGGTAAAGTTGAACCTCTTGCTTATTTGACTCGCAAAGGTTTAGAAGAAGCCTTGATGCAAGGAACTATATTAATTAATTTTACGGATGGGACTAGAGAGTTTTTTAATGTCGATAGAAACAACGGCATGTCTTATGTTCGAGGTGTGAAACCAACAGCACAAAAGCGCTATTGGTATTTTAGAAAAGTGAATGCAATTAAAGGATATGGATATAAAATTGACGCAAAAATTTCCATTAAACCAGGAGTAACTTTTGCGGGGGATGTATTGAATATCGGTTTAGGTCGGGTAATTGTGATTGAGTATGGTCAAGGTAAAAGTAAACAATTAAAAATGGGAGTAATAGCCGACACAGGCGGAGCATTTTTACCAAACCTTTATCAACTCGATTTTTTGGCAGGTATTTTTAAGACTAATAAAGATTTTACCAGGTACATTAGTCAATTACCTGAATATGCTACAGCATATATTTTAGTTAAGAAGTAAATTTTTTTATTCATGCTGTAGAGCGATAGAGAATTCCGCCGGATTGGTTTAAAACAAATCTTCTTTAATTATTCGACCATCTTCTATGTGGATAATTTTATCTGCTATGTCTAGAACTCGATTGTCATGAGTCACCATTAAAATAGCACATTGCTGTTCCTTAGCCAGTAGCTGCATTATTTCTACAACTTCTCGACCTGATTTACTGTCTAAAGCAGCAGTCGGTTCATCAGCTAAGACTAATTTGGGCTGACTCACTAAAGCACGAGCAATGGCTACTCGTTGCTTTTGCCCTCCCGAAAGATGGGTAGGATAGTAATTAACTCGATGTCCCAATTTAACAGCATGAAGCATCGCTTCTGATTTCAGACGAGCCTGTCGGTAAGAAAGATTTTTTTGTAGTTCAAGTGACATTTGGACATTCTGGCGGGCTGTTAAGAAATCAAGTAAGTTATGAGCTTGGAAAATATAGCCAATTTGGCGTCGTATTTGTACTAACTTTTCATCACTGGCCCCATGCAATTCCCAATCTAGAAATTTGAGGCTCCCTTCTTGGACAGACCGTAAACCGCCAATCAAAGTTAGTAAAGTCGTTTTTCCTGAACCAGATGGGCCAGACATAATTACAATTTCTCCAGATTTTACCACCAAATTAATGTCAAATAAAATCTGGCTTCGTAATGATTTTTGACCAAAGTAGTGATTGATATTTCTAACGGAAACAACAATTTCTTGTTGAAACATGAATTTGCAATATTATGTGATTAAATTAGAAAATGTCTGCTGGATCTACAGATCGCAATTTATTTGTTGATAAAAATGCCGAAGTTAAACACATTAAAAGTGTAGAAAATAAGATTATTAATGCCTTTTCATAACTCATAATTACTGGTAACTTAGTAGCATTCTTAGCCAAATCGTATAAACCCATAGATATAATTATCCCAGGGATATAGCCTATAATTGCCAAAATTACAGCCTGTTGAAAAACTACACCTAGCAAATATTGATTTTTAAATCCCATTGCTTTTAATGTTGCATATTCAGCTAAATGGTTAGATATATTACTATAAAGGATTTGATAAACAACAACTACACCAACAATAAATCCCATGATTACCATTAAATTAAATACAAATCCAATAGGTGTTCTTAAACTCCAATAGTTTTTTTCAAAATCAATAAAACCCTGACGTGTTAAAATTTTCACATCTTTGGGTAAGTGGTCTGACAAACTTGCTAAAACTTTTTGGCGATCGGCACCGGGTTTGAGAGTAAGTAATCCTATATCTATATAATCAGCAGTACGGTCTCTAAATACCTTGATGAAAGTTGAATAACTAATCATTAAATTTCCATCAACTCCAAAGGAAGGTCCAAGCTTAAATAAGCCACCGACTTTAACTTTGTAGCCAATTGTCGAATTATATCCAAATATTTCAATGCTAACAGGTTTTTTTTGCTCAAAATTTTCCGCGATTGGTCCAAACTCTGATCGAGAACCACGATCAAATAAAACTACATTAGGACGTTTGAGAAGATTTATATTATTCTCGATTTCTGGTAATTTAAAAACAAATTCGGCTGGGTCAAAACCCAGTACGTATATAGGGAACTTACGACCATTAATTGGGTTTTTTAGTTTAGCAAATTGAACATATACAGGCATGACCGACTTTATATCATCAAACCCTAATGCTTGATATAAACGAACACGTGGAAAACTTTGATTTGAGGTCAAAGATTTATATTGAGAACTAATTATAAATAAATCTCCTACTAAGTTTTTCTGCACTTGTGTAGCACTGTCATAGAGAGCATCTTGAAAGCCAATCTGCATGAACATCAAAACAGCAACAAACGCAATACCAGCCAAAGCTACTGCAAAGCGGAGTTTTTGTCGAGCTAGTTGTAGCCAGGCTACAGGTATATTGTTAATCATCTTGTAAACCTCAAAACTGAGATTAAAAATGCAATTTTTTGGAATAAAATCCTCAAAAATTTTCTTCAGATTTTCTATGATCAAACAAGTATTTATTATTGAGATTGCCTAAGATTGATAAGTACTTCTACTTGTAAGTTAGTAAGGGCTGCAACTCGTTGATTATCTGCTGGGTTATTGATACGAATTTTGACATCAACTACCTTGTTATCTGTATCTGCTTCTGGATTGTTACTAAAGATATTTTGTTGAGTAACTTGTAAGCCTATATCTGTTACTGTTCCTTGTAATTTGCCGGAAAAAGCATCGCTAGTAATAATTGCTGACTGACCTAGATGCACTTTTTTAATATCAGTTTCATAGACTTCTGCTACCACATACATCTGCTCTGTGTAACCGATCTGAGCAATTCCTTGATTACCGATAATTTCTCCAGGCCAAGTATAAATTTTGATGATTTGTCCATCTACAGGCGATCGCACTACGCTCAAATCCAGATCAGCACGAGCCTGTACTACTGCTGTTTTTGCCTTTTCAACCTCAGCTTGAGCTGCTTGGACATCAGTAGGACGGACTTCAGCAATACTCGCTAGCCTAGCTCTAGCTTCGCTTAACTGTTTTTGCAGAGTGTCTACTATACGGCTCCGGTTAGCTTTTGCCTCATTGAGCTGTTGTTGGACAGTATCCATTCTCAAGCCTTTAGCATCTGCATCGGATGCTGAAATAGCTCCCTGTTTGTACAACATCTGATACCGTTGATTTTCGCTTTTGGCATTACGTAATTCTGCCTGTAAGCGAGCTATCGTTGCTTGTTGTGTAGATATTTCTCCATACAACTCTGCTTCTAGGCGAGCAATAGTCGCCTTTTGGGCAGCTATATCTCCTGCTTTCGCCCCTGCTTTTACCTGATTGAGACTAGCTTGAGCAACTAAAACTTGTTGTTTAGCGTTTTCTAAGGCTGCAAGACGGACATAAAAATTGTCAAGCAGTGCAATTTCTTGCCCTTTACGTACTTTA
This sequence comes from Pelatocladus sp. BLCC-F211, assembly GCF_041928655.1. Classification (NCBI taxonomy): domain Bacteria; kingdom Bacillati; phylum Cyanobacteriota; class Cyanophyceae; order Nostocales; family Hapalosiphonaceae; genus Pelatocladus; species Pelatocladus sp. BLCC-F211. Next base: position 40,876 of record NZ_JBHFLM010000094.1, read on the forward strand.
TCCCCTTTGTTTACAAGGAGTTTTGCTACTTGGACACCACCTTGGGAATTAGGAGCAGACAAATTAATCACTTCTCCTTGAGGCTCTAAACGTCCAAGAGCAGCAACACTAGTAATAGCAGGGGTATTAATTGGGGTAGCTGAAGTATTATTTGCAGACTTTGGTCTAAATCTAGAAAGGCCGTAGAGAGAAATTGCACTGATACCTACAGCCGTAGCAATTGCCAAAATTATAGGCAACTGATTTATAGGTATCGTAATTGGCTGCTTTTGTTTTTGCACCATGATTTATATTTTCCTAGCTAAGGATACTACTCTCTTGCAATTATTCATGTAATTTAAGAGAGACGAATGGCAATAGCTCTGCTCTACAGTCATATAGATAGTAGAAAGTAAACTGGATCAGATTGGCTGATAATTTCGGATTTTATTGTTGCTATCAGAGGATGGATTATAGAAAAAATATCCATCACTCTGTAGCAGTGGCAGCCAATCAGGAATTTATGTCTTCAAATTTGTACTTATTTATTGGTTTAGCACACCTCTTTTTTCCTTTTCATAATGTCTAAGTATTCGCTGCGAGTTCCATCTATACGATAGTGATCGCAAATCTGACAGAGTTTTAAAAGGTCTAATCGACTAAATACTTTTTGATGCTCAATTCCATTATCGTTCCTCCACCGCCAAAAAGTTGTTCGATCAATACGGCGATTGTTTTCAGGCCATCGCCGTCTCGATAAAAACTCTATAAGTTCTTGTTCATAAAAACAGTAGCCTTTTGGCAATTTGAGGAGTTCTTCTCTTAAATTAGATAGTGGTATGAGTGGATCTAGCTCAGATAGTCTCATGCCAACAACTCCGTTTTGTTTCGTGGAATTCTAATCAAGTAAAAGCTGAATGTCACAAGGTGATAATCATATCTAATGGTAGATGAGAAAATAGAGTTATTAAGGTAGTGAATCTGTGCAATGCCATTACCTCCTGCACGGAGTTTTATCTTTATTCAATTTAATCACCAACCATAGTCTTTTTGATACTCAAATGCAACTCTTATGCAACAACTTTAAACAGAAAAAATAATAGCAATTAAATTATTAGCATGAATAGTAATAGGCATCTCTTCGCAAGCAAATATATTAGTAGAATTTAGTTAAAAATGTAATTGAATCATCTATCATCAAGCAGAATAATTTGTATCATTTATTTGTGATTGAAATAACAATATAAATTTTATATAAAATATAGACTTCTACAATATATTTTTAAAATATCAACTTTTGATCGTAGATGTTTGTACTAATAATTTTTATACATTAATCTGCGTATAACTAACCCATTTCGCTCTCCTTAATTAAAAGAACTTAGAAGGAGATGCTTAAACAGCATAAACAAATAGTAATAAATAGTACATACAGTTTGAATAAAAACTCACAAATTACATATTCTCAAAAGAAAGAATCTAAGCTGATTTTATAATCAAGGATGAAAATTAACTTATTTTCTTTGATTTTATGCCTTATTTTCGGATTTTCATGACATTAACATGACATTAAAAATAGGGAATATACAATTTATATGCAATTTTGGAAGATAAACTCTTAGTAGATGAGATAGTGTTATTAAAAGTTGGATATAGGTGATGTGGCTAAAGTTGTTCGCGTCCTCAAGAGAATGAAACTACAGCGATTCATGCTCTCATTGACCAGATTTGATCACCAGCGGCTAATTTTTCATGCAGCCCGCCAGACAGCTCGTAAAGCTGAAATGGCACGTATCGCAGTGCATGAATGGCTCAATCAACACGATTCTGAACTGGAAGAATGGAAAACCAAAACCGCTTCTGAGCTTGGAATTAGTATTAGTGAACTTGAACGACGACTATTAACCGCTGCTCAAGAACAGACAGAATCTAGAAAGAAAAGTAGTGATGCTGATTCAGAATAGAACTACACTTAAACTGTGGCATAACTCCTCAATTATGTATCAAATTATCAACAACGAATGAATGACCACTAATGTAGTTATAGGAATCCTATGTGTTTTATTGATTTAGTAGTTGAGCTAGGGAGAACTTAACTCTAAACATGAAACATAAACTGTAACTATTTACGTTTAAAAATTCAATAGGAATCCTATATATAAATTGGCAATTACCAGAAAAAACACTCCTGTAGAATTTCATATCCCAAGAGTTGGTTTGTTGCATATAAGTTGCTACACAGAAGTAAGCAGTCTAGAATAAGCAGCAAGAGTCATGGATGATATTACGTATGAAAATAAATTAATTTGATTAATTTATTTCTATGAAATAATCCAACATAAAGCTATCTCAAGACTTATGTAGCAGCCTTAAAGATATGAATTCTAATTTGCTCTGTAAAAATAATCAATGATTATCTCCTAATTACTACTTCAAGATTATTTTTGATAGAGCATATAAATCTTGGCTATTTCCCTACATTCTCCAAGTAAATAATGAAAATTAAGCCATGGCTGCTTCTAGAATTGAAGTTGACTTTGCACAGTTACAAAAAGAAGTTAGCAATTGTGAACAGGCTTTGCACAAACTGATAAAGGTTAAAAAAATGATGTCTGCAAATGCAACTGAAACTCATAAGATCAATAGAAAATTGCAACAAAATCCTGTTGCTATTATTGGAATGGCTTCTATTTTCCCGCAATCTAAAAATTTACAGGAATATTGGGAAAAAATTATTCGCCAAGTTGATTGTATTACCGATGTTCCTCCATCGCGCTGGAATATTGACGATTACTACGATCCTAACCCCAAAGCCCCTGATAAAACTTACTGCAAACGTGGTGGATTCATCCCCGAAATCGAATTCAATCCAATGGAATTTGGACTTCCTCCAAATCTTTTGGAAGTCACAGATGTTTCTCAGTTGCTAGGTTTGGTTGTTGCAAAAGCAGCTATCGAAGATGCAGGTTATGGTGAAACCAGACAATTTAACCGAGAGCGTACTGGGGTAATTTTAGGTGTAGCCCTAGCAAGACAATTAGCAATGCCATTGGCTGCTAGATTAGAGTATCCCATATGGGAAAAAGTCTTAAAAAGTAGTGGCTTGTCTGACGAAGATACGCAAAAAATTATCGAGAAAATCAAAAGTGCATATGTGCCATGGGAAGAGAACGCTTTTCCTGGTATGTTAGCAAACATAGTTTCTGGACGAATTGCCAACCGCCTAGATTTAGGAGGGATGAACTGTGTAGTCGATGCTGCTTGTGCCAGTTCATTAGGAGCATTAGCAATGTCAATTAGTGAACTAGTCGAGCATCGAGCCGACATGATGCTCACTGGTGGAGTTGACACTGACAACTCAATTGTTGCCTATATGTGTTTCAGCAAAACACCTGCTGTTTCCCCAAGCCAGAACACCAAACCTTTTGATGCTCAATTAGATGGCATGATGCTAGCTGAAGGTATTGGCATGTTGGTGTTGAAACGGCTGGAAGACGCAATTAGGGATAATGACCGAATCTATGCAGTGATCAAAGGTATTGGCGCCTCCAGTGATGGTCGCTATAAAAGCATTTATGCACCTCGTCCAGAAGGTCAAGTCAGAGCTTTGCATCGTGCTTATGAAGATGCAGGATTTTCACCTACCAGTGTCGGTTTAATTGAAGCACATGGCACAGGTACTATGGTTGGAGATCCCGCCGAATTTACAGCCCTCAAAGAAGTTTTTAGCGAAAACAATTCCCGAACACAACATATTGCACTTGGAAGTGTTAAATCACAGATTGGACATGCAAAAGCTGCTGCGGGTGCTGCAAGTCTCATCAAAACAGCGTTAGCTCTACACCACAAAGTATTGCCAGCAACCATCAACATCACTCAACCACATCCTAAACTAGGTCTTGAAAACTCACCGTTGTATTTGAATACAGAAACTAGGCCTTGGATGCGCTCTCAAGGAGAAGTACCAAGACGTGCAGGAGTAAGTTCATTTGGTTTTGGTGGCACAAATTACCACATTGTTCTAGAAGAGTACTCTAGTGAACACGATCGCCCTTATCGTTTACATAATACCCCCCAATCAGTACTCTTATTTGCATCAACACCTGAGCAGTTAAAATTACGCTGTCAAGAAATTTTGGGTCAGTTGCAATCCCCAGAGAAAGAACGGCATTATTCACAACTAATTGCGACATGTCAATCATCAGAAATTCCTGCCACAAATGCTAGAGTTGGATTTGTCGCCGAATCTTTGACTGAAGCTTGCAAATTATTGCAGATCAGTATTGACTTGCTCACCAATAAGTCACAAGCGGAATCTTGGGAGCATCCCCAAGGAATTTATTACCGCAAAGCTAGTCTGCCAACTGAAAGCAAAGTAGTTGCTTTGTTTTCTGGTCAAGGTTCTCAATACCTGGAAATGGGGCGAGAACTTGTGATCAACTTTCCTTGCTTGCGACAGACCTATAGTGAGATAGATCACCTTTTCTGCAAAGATGGTCTCAAACCCGTTTCCGAAATAGTTTTCCCTCCACCTGTTTTTGATCAAGCTCAAAAACAGTCACAAGTTGAAGCATTGCAAAAGACAGAATATGCACAAGCAGCAATTGGAGCTTTCAGCGTTGGTTTGTATAAGCTATTACAACAAGCAGGATTCAAGCCAGATTTTCTCGTCGGACACAGCTTTGGAGAATTGACGGCTCTGTGGGCTGCTGGTGTTCTCAATGAGCAAGATTACTTTTTCCTGGTTAAAGCTAGGGGTCAAGCTATGTCTGCACCAAACGATCCTCAGTTTGATGCAGGAGCCATGCTGGCAGTTAAAGGTGATGTCAGTCAAGTTGAAGAAATCATCAAGAATTTCCCTTTAGTGAGCATTGCTAACTTGAATTCTCCCACTCAAGTGGTGCTAGCAGGGGCAAAAGCTGAGATCACCCAAATACAGCAGCAACTGAAAGCTAAAGCTTTTTCTACCGTTTTGCTGCCTGTTTCAGCAGCTTTTCATACACCATTGGTAGCTCATGCTCAGAAACCCTTTGCTCAAGCAATTGAGGGAGTTCATTTCAACGAGCCAACAATCCCTGTGTACACTAATGTGACAGGAGAGTGTTACCCGAAAGAACCACAAGCAATTCAAAAAATCCTCAAACAACACCTGATTAATCAGGTACATTTTAAGCAAGAGATTGAAAATATTTACGCTCAAGGTGGCTATTGTTTCATAGAGTTTGGCCCTAAAGGCATTCTGACCAACTTAGTCAAAGATATCCTCCAGGGTAAACCTCATTTAGCTGTGGCTTTGAATGGGAGTTATCAAAAAGATAGCGATAGCGATCGCTGTTTTCGAGAAGCTGTTATGCAGTTACGTGTCGCTGGCTTATCTTTAAAAAACCCCGATCCTTACCAACTTGAGCAGAAAACACCAGAAATCAAAAACAATAAGCAGCTGATTGTCCAGCTAAATGGTTCTAACTACGTCTCAAAAAAAACAAAACAGGCTTTTGAAAAAGCTTTGCAAAATGGGCATAAAGTTAGTCTCCCACATACAAAAGATAAGTCCTCTGAGATAAATACCCCATCTAGTCCCCCTACTCAAAAGATAGATCAGATGCCCATCTCCCAACCTGTTAATACACACCACAGCCAGTCCACACCAGTTGCAAACGGTAATAAACCAGAAAAATCTTCCGATCTGAAGAAATACCCTCAAGCAACTCCTAAAGCACAAATGCAAACAAGTCCAGAAACTACTCAAAGTTATCAACTAGTTTTAGATAGTTTAGAATACAGCCTGATACAATTTAATCGCAATCAACGTGACACCTTGCGTGTTCATGAACAATCTTTGAAGCATCAGATGGAATATACCAAAACCTTTTTCCAACTGATGCAGCAACAGAATTCTTTGCTGCTAAATGATCAATTCCCTCATCAAGATGCAGAAACGAAACAAATAGCCCTCTCCTACTCTGAGCGCAGCATCATGCGCTTTCACGAACATCATGGTGAAACACTGCGCGTCCACGATCAATATCTAAACCATCAAACAGAACAAACCAAAAACTTTTTCCAATTGCTCCAGCAACATTACAGTCAGCTACTTGCGACCATAAACACGAAACAGCCTACGGTATTTAATGATGAACATACTTCTGCTGCTCCCGTCGCAGTCAATGATAGAACTACCGCATCTGTTGCTGTACCCACTCACAGCTTTATAACTAACTTTGAGCCTGTTTTAATCAATGGCACAAGCAATGGTATCAGTCATGGTGTGAGTAATGGTACTAGGACTATTGTAAATAATGATACTTACAATAGTCCTAGTCATGACACAAAATCATTCTCCATAACTACCTCTGATACTCTTGTCATTCCATCTTCAAATGTGCCGTCATTACCTCTAACCGTTGATGAACCCACCTTCATTCAGACTCTACTAAACATAGTCAGTGAAAAGACAGGGTATTCGCTAGGAATGCTGGAACTGTCGATGGATACAGAGATAGATTTGGGAATTGATGCCGTTAAAAGAGTTGAAATTCTGGGAGCATTACTGGAATTATACCCAGATTTGTCCAAACCCAATCCCGAAGAACTGGCAAAAAAACGTAGCCTTGGTCAAATTGTAGAATATTTGCAGACTCTGATCCCAGGAAATACTGAGGTTGAATCTGCATCTGCGAAGACAGCACAAGAAGTTGCTTTGGATGAGAGTAATGCCGCGACGCATACGGATAGCAAAGATTTACACTTAGCTTCTTCCTCGGTAGTTCCCCTTACTCTTGGTACTTCAGAAGAATCAACTTCGCCTGTTCCATCCCTTGACTTAACTGACCTCAGTCAAATTCTACTAAACGTAGTCAGTGACAAGACGGGCTATCCAGTTGAGATGTTGGAACTGTCAATGGATATGGAGGCGGATTTAGGTATTGATTCCATTAAACGAGTTGAGATTTTGGGCGGACTACTGGAGTTATGCCCAGATTTGCCTAAGCCCAATCCTGAAGAATTGGGAGAATTACGTACCCTTGGTCAAATCGTTGACTACACGAAACAACAGGCTAATGTGCTGGAAAAAAAAACACTTCTAGCCGAGCCTTACAACCAGCAATCTGAAGTCAATCATAATATTCTCCGCAGTGCAGTTCATCTCAAATTCCTTCCTGAACCAGATATATTGGATTTTTCCTTACCTGAGAAGCATATTGCTTTGCTGACTGATGATGGTACCCCCATGACTTCAGAATTAGCTCTAGCTCTTTTGCAGCGTGACTGGAAAGTAGTTGTATTGAGTTTTCCTCAAACCTTAATTGCAGATCAATTACCTTTACCAGAAGGAATTAATCGGGTTGTGCTGGCAAATTTGAGCGAGGAGCATTTGCAAAATCAGTTAGAAGCGATCGCTTCTCAGTATGGTCAAATCGCTGCTTTTATCCATCTCAATCCCGATAGCCATGATGATGTAAGTAATCACGTCCGTTACTTGGAAACTGAGAAAGCACTCCTGCGTCATGTCTTTCTCATCGCCAAACACCTCAAAGTATCACTCAATCAAACAGCATCTCAAGGACGCAGTTGCTTCCTTACCGTTGCTCGTCTTGATGGTCAGTTTGGACTAGGCTGCAAAACCAACTTTGGTGCCGTTAGTAGCGGATTATTTGGACTAACCAAAACCCTGAATCAGGAATGGGAAGCTGTATTTTGCCGTGCAATTGATCTGAGTCCTGATATAGATACTCAAACATCAGTACGGTATATCCTTAACGAACTTCATGATCCCAATCTGTTAATTACTGAAGTTGGATATAGCTCACAAGGGCGAACAACGTTAGTATGCAAACCGGGGACACGGGGAGATGAGGGACACGGGGACAAGGGAGACAAGAGGAATACAGATGAAATACTCACCGCGTCTTCTCGCCAATCTCAAGTTTTTCTTGTCAGTGGTGGTGCAAAAGGAATTACGGCTCAATGTGTCATCAAGCTGGCGCAGAGTTATCAATGCAAATTCATTCTGCTAGGACGTTCGCCTGTAGATCCCGAACCTGTGTGGGCTGAAGGCTGCTTGACTGAAGGGGAATTGAAAAAGCGGATTATGGACGATTTTATCGCCAGAGGAGAAAAGCCTACACCTGCAATGGTGCAGAAAAAGTACAAGGCTATTTCATCCAGACGAGAAATTCAAGCAACGCTACGAGCAATTGAAGAGGCTGGTGGACAAGCGGAGTATCTAAGTGTAGATATAACCGATGCAACACTGCTCCAAGAGCAAGTTACTACGGCAGTTGAGCGTTTAGGTGCAGTAACGGGAATTATTCATGGGGCTGGTAATCTAGCAGATAAGCGGATTGAAAATAAATCAGAACGGGACTTTGAAATTGTTTATACTGCCAAAGTTGCAGGTTTGGAAAACCTGTTGCGTTGTGTATCACCTAGCCAACTTCATTATTTAGTCTTGTTTTCCTCTGTAGTGGGTTTTTACGGGAATATTGGTCAGTCAGACTATGCGATCGCTAATGAAATTCTCAACAAGTCCGCTCATCTTGTTAAACGCAACTATCCAAATTGTCATGTGGTTGCGATTAATTGGGGACCTTGGGATAGTGGGATGGTAACACCAGAATTGAAAAAAGCTTTTGCCGAAAGGGGTATACAGACTATTCCTATAGAAGTTGGAACTCAAATGTTCGTTGATGAACTAGCACCAGTAAATCAACAAACTACCCAAGTAATAATAGGTAGTCCGTTAATATACATACCTCAGTCGTCCAACCCAGATTTGAAAAAATATCGTATCCAGCGCCGATTAATCTTAGTAGACAATCCATTTTTACAAGATCATGTCATTGCTGGTCGTCCAGTTTTACCTGCCACTTGCGCTCTCACGTGGATAGCCAATACCTGTGAACAACTCTATCCTGGCTACCAATCATTTAGTTGCTCAAACTTCAAAGTTTTGAAAGGAATTATTTTTGAGGAAACTCAGCCAATTGAATACATTTTAGATTTGCAAGAAATTTCTAAAAACGATGTTGATGAAATATATTTTGATGCTAAAATATGGAGTAAGAATCTAGAAGATAAAACTCGTTATCATTTCAGTAGCCAGCTAAAGATTAAACAGCAAATTCCAGTTTTTCCTCATTATGATTCGTCTAACTTAAAACAAGAAGAAATAATTCTCGGATCTAGTAAATCACTTTATCAAAACGGGGCATTAAGCTTATTTCATGGGTCTTGTTTTCAGGGTGTAAAAACTATCTTAAATACTAGCCCTGAAAAAATAACTATAGAATGTGCTTTGTCAAATGTTGAAGAAATAAAACAAGGGCAATTTCCTGTAAAAACTTTTAATCCCTACATTGCAGATGTTCAGATTCATGCACTTTGGCTCTGGACGCAATATTTTCATCAACAAGGTTGTTTACCATCCGAGATTAAAACTTTTGAACAGTTCGCACCTATACCATTTGACCAAATATTTTACGTTTCTTGTGAAGTAAAGTCAAAGACAGAATCATCTGTGATTGCTGATGTGATCGCACATGATAATCAAGGGAAAATATATAATCGCATGATTGGAGCAAAGGGAACTATTTTACTCAAAACCTTTAAAGATTAGAAGGATTAAAAAAGGACAAGTAGATATTCTCTCTTTTCTTATTCCACTTCTAATTTCTCTCCCAGAACATACATATAAAGAGGTTAAGTAATGGAAAAAAACGAACAAAATAAAAATCCTAAATTAGCGATTGTTGGTATGGATTGCTTTTTAGGTGGTTGTCAAGGATTAGATGCTTTTGAACGCAGCATTTATGAAGTAAATCAACACTTTACTACTTTTCCTTATCAACGTTGGCAAGAAGTTAAAACTCAAAACCATTTGCTCAAAAACAATGATTTTGACACTAATGTCGCACCTTTAGGAGCGTATATCAAAGATTTTGAAATAGATTTTTCAGATTTCAAATTAGCATCTGAGGAAGACAAATTCAAACCTCAAGAATTGTTGATGCTCAAGGTTGCTGACAATGCTATCAAAGATGTAAAACTAAACAAAGGAAGCAGGGTAGCAGTTATTATTGTTGCTGCAACAGAACTTTCTCTTCGTATTCTTAAACCAGAAGCGAAAGACACTATTTCCAATCTCTGGAATTTTGCTGGTCCTTTATTTACACTAGTTGCCGAACAACATTCTATATTCAAAGCTTTGGAGGTTGCAAAAAAGCTACTTGCTATTGGAGAAGTAGACGCTGTTGTTGTCGGTGCTGTCGAGCTAGCTGAGAATAGTCTTAGTCTTTTAGTGCAGAATCAAACGGCAAAATCCAACACAGGCATTAATACTTTAAGTTATGACCAAAATGTTAATGGTTGGATGCTAGGTGAAGGTGCAGCCGCCGTAGTATTAAAGCTGCACACAACAGCACAACAAGATAATGACTGCATCTATGCGGTAGTTGATGCTCTCAATATCTTGAAGGATAATTCTTCCTCTCACACAATCTCTGACTCGAAATCAGTCACGCAAGTATGTCAACTTGCTTTTGATTTGGCAGGTATTAAACCCACGGACATTGGTTATCTAGAAGTTTTTGCCAGTGGAGTTCCCCAGCAAGATGAGTCAGAAATACTAGGTTTGATTCGAGCTTATCAGACTTCTGAGCCTGATCTGTGTTGTGCAATTGGTAGTGTCAAAGCCAACATTGGTCATACTTATGCTGCATCAGGAATAGTTAGTTTAATTAAAACAGCACTCTGTTTGTATCACCGTTATATTCCTGGTGTTCCCCACTGGTCTGCTCCCAAAATGGCGCATATCTGGCAGAATAGTCCCTTTTATGTTGCTCCTGAATCAAAGCCTTGGTTTTTAGAGAAAGGAGCTACTAAAAGAATTGCTGCTATTAACAGTATGGAGATAGATGGCAGTTATGCACATTTAATTTTGTCCGAAGAAGCAGCTCAGATACAGCGTCGCAGCAGATATTTAGAGCAAATGCCTTTTTATCTTTTTGCTCTAGCAGCTGATGATTGTCCGGCGCTACTAGAGCAGCTCCATACTCTACAACAAACAATTGCCAATTCCTCTTCTCTATCTGCTGCTGCTAGCCTGACTTTTAGAACTTTTCAACAGCGTCAAAATGCCACTTATGCACTAGCAATTTTCGGACGCAATCAACAAGAATTAACACGAGAAATTCAGCGTGCTATTAAAGGTATTGCCGATGCTTTCAATACAGGTAAAGACTGGCAAACACCTGTCGGTAGTTATTTTACGCCAAAACCACTGGGTAACAAAGGCAATGTTGCTTTCGTTTATCCTGGTGCTTACAGTTCTTATCTCGGTATCGCCCGCAATCTCTTCCGCTTGTTTCCCAAAATTTACGAAGATCCTATCATCAAAAGCGTTTACACTCGTGTCAATAATATAGAGAAAATTCTCTATCCCAGAAGCCTGAGCAAATTATCAACAAACCAATTAGAAACGCTTGAGCAGCAATTTATAAATGATCCAGTTGCAATGCTCGAATCTGAGGTCGGTGTTGCTGGATTATTGACTGCTGTTCTAAGAAATTATTTCCAACTACAGCCTCAATGTGCCTTTGGGTATAGCCTGGGCGAAACGAGTATGATGCTTTCTCAGGGTATTTGGACACATTTTCACGAAGGTAGTGAAGGTTTAAACTCATCAGCTCTGTTTAAAACCCAGTTATCCGGCCCTAAAAATGCAGTTCGCAAATATTGGGAATTACCCCAGATACATGATGGAGAAAGTGAAGAGTTTTGGAGTACGTACGTTCTCATGTGTCCAGTTTCCCGCGTTCGAGAAGTTCTTAAACATGAGGAGCGCGTTTACTTAATTCTCATCAATACCCCAGAAGAAGTGGCGATCGCTGGTGATACAAAAGCCTGCCAAAGAGTGATTAAAACCCTAAATTGTGATGCTTTTAGCGCTCCTTTCAATCATGTGATTCATTGTGAGCCAATGCGTTGTGAATACGATGCACTTGTTAAACTAAATACTTTACCTACCCAAAACGTACCAAATACCGTTTTTTATTCTGCCGCAGAATACAAACCTATTACCCTTAACAGTGATTCTATTGGACACAATATTGCCAAAATGCTTGTTCAACAGCTGGATTTCCCTCGGCTAATTCAGCGCGTTTGGGAGGACGGCGCCAGAATATTTCTTGAAGTTGGTGCTGGAAGTAACTGTTCGAGATGGATTAGTGGAAATCTCACGCAAAAAGAACATATGACAGTTTCTCTCAACAAAAGAGGGATAGACGAGCATAGTTGTATTGTTAAAGCATTAGCCAAGCTCCTCAGTCATAGGGTAAAAATGGACTTGTCATCACTGTATTCTCAAGTCCAAGAAAATACTATAAAAAGCCATCCCAAGGTTAGAACGATAACTTGGAATAGCAATGAGTTGAATATCACACCATTAAAGGATCAAGAGAAAAAAATTTTCCAAGATACATCTTCAACTGTTCCGATTAAAGGTGATGAAAAGCAACAGTATAAACTACTGGATTTTAAGGAATTTGAACGCTTGGATCATTATTTTCAGCAGAATTTTGTGAACAGTTTTGAATTTGCAGAAAAACAAAAACAAACCAATGTCAATACGATACAACATGAAAATTATCAATTTGTCTCCCTTTCTAGTTCAATAACTCATATTTGTGAGCATCAAGATCATATGATAAATTTCCGAAATCAGTTATATCAAAATTTGATTGAAAATACTTCTCGGCTCACAAAAACTCACAGTATTTTTTTAGAAAATCGACAACAATTATTGCTTCAAATTAGTGCAATTATTCAGCTTCAGCTAGATTGTTTACAGCATATTTTTCAAGCTGAATCATCAGTTTCAGAGGATGATTAAAAGATTAATAAATCATGCCTAATACCAATTCTATATGAAGACGCATACAAAGACCCCACCCCCGCGTCGCCACCCCACCCCCCGTGCGGGGAGGGGTTGGGGGAGGGGGAAAATTATAAGCACCTTCACGAAGAATTGGTATTAGTGGTTAACAAAGATTAAATCATAGCCAACAGCCACACTACCACTACTAATAACCTGCCCAAAAACACCAATAGGGGTATGCTGAAACAGGTCTTGTACAACAGACAGAAACATACACACAAGCTCTCCAGTTAACGCATAGACATCTAAAATAAAG
>NZ_JBHFLM010000095.1:0-22703 GCF_041928655.1 Pelatocladus sp. BLCC-F211
GTGAATAAGTAAGCGCAACGCCTGTATCGCATCGGTAGCAGGTCTGAGCGTCTAGAGGCATCTTGACAATGCCCATTTGGATTCGGCTGTTGCTGAATCTGATGCGAGAATCTGCGTCTCTTCAGAGCGCAGAGTGTCAAAGAGAAACGCAGAGTATCAATGGGTGAAATAAAGCATTATGGAAGCTATAATCACTAATTTAATTACCTGGTTAGCAACAGGAATTGATTTTGTAACTGGTATTATATAGGTTTTGCTGCCTTTGAAGCCACAATTAAAACCATAATGCTCTATTTTCCCTATCGTAAAAACATGGATGATAGCAAAGAGCGAATTCGACTATCACTTGGTAAATCCCTGACTCTATCACTGGAATTTGCATTAGCGGCTGATATTTTGCGTAGTGTGATCGCCCCAACTTGGGATGAAATTGGTAAACTAGCTGCAATAATTGCTTTGCGGACTATTCTTAATTATTTCTTGAGCAAATAAATTGAGCAAGCAATAAATAAAAAAACTATGTTGAATCAGTGAATTTATACGAGTGATTAAATAAAATATGTAGGCTGGATTGCCAAAATATGAGTTTTTACTGAGTCTATGCTGCATTTTACTTTAGCACTTTCACTATAAAATTTTCATCAAACACTCAGTATCATTTAGGGTGAAAACGCGATACTTCAGATAACAAATTAATTAACTCAAATTAGCTGCTGAAAAGCAAAAGGTGGTGCGTGTTATGACAAGTCCAACCCAGGAAGAAATTAGATTAGAAGCAGCCAGGAATCATCAGGCAAAATGGCGGAAGTGGGGGCCATATTTAAGCGATCGCCAATGGGGAACGGTGCGAGAAGACTACAGTCCTAACGGCACTGCTTGGGACTATTTCACCCATGATCAAGCCCGTTCTCGTGCCTATCGCTGGGGTGAAGATGGGATAGCAGGAATTTCCGATGACCATCAACGGCTTTGTTTTGCTGTCACTCTCTGGAATGGAGAAGACCCAATTCTCAAAGAAAGATTCTTTGGTCTAACAGGAAGTGAAGGAAATCATGGAGAAGATGTTAAGGAATATTACTTTTATCTTGACAATACGCCCACCCATTCCTACATGAAAATGCTTTATAAATATCCCCAAAAAGCATTTCCTTACTCTCAGTTAATTGCAGAAAATAGAAATCGCAGTCGCCAAGAACCAGAATTTGAATTGTTAGATACAGGCATATTCGATGAAAATCGCTACTTTGATGTCTTCGTTGAATATGCCAAAAATTCAGATGAAGATATTCTGATTCAAATTCAAGTTATTAACCGAGGATCAGAACTCAAAACACTGCATTTATTACCTACTCTTTGGTTTAGGAATACTTGGTCTTGGAATCAAGAAGAAACTAAACCTAAACTTCAAGAAACTAATTTAGGTAATTCCCTAAATGTGATCGAAGCTTTTCATCAATCTTTAGGCAGAAGGTGGATGTACTGCGAGCAAGAAACAGAGTTTTTATTCACAGAAAACGAGACAAATTCTGAAAAACTGTTTGGAGTTCCCAATACTTATGCTTATGTAAAAGATGGAATTAACGACTACATTGTATATGCTCGAAAAGAGGCAGTTAATCCAGAGAAAATCGGTACAAAAGCAGCAGTACACTATTTGTTAACCATAAATCCAGGTGAAACCAAAATTATTCGATTGCGATTGAGCAATACAGCTAATTTAAATGAACCTTTTAGTCAAGAGTTCGATGAAATATTTACCAAACGCCAGCAAGAAGCAGATGAATTTTATCAACGCCTCACTCCCTTTTCACTCAGCGAAGATATGCTTCAGGTACAGCGCCAAGCCTTTGCCGGAATGCTATGGACTAAACAATTTTATTATTACGATGTGGAAAAATGGCTGAAGGGCGATTCTGCTACACTGACACCACCAACAGAACGTAAATATGGCAGAAATCGCGAATGGTTTCACCTCAACAATGAAGACATTATTTCTATGCCTGATAAGTGGGAATATCCCTGGTTTGCTGCATGGGATTTAGCATTTCATTGCATTCCTTTAGCGATGCTTGACCCGGATTTTGCCAAGAATCAACTGGATGTTTTAACACGGGAATGGTATATGCATCCTAACGGGCAAATCCCCGCTTATGAATGGCAATTTAGTGATGTCAATCCCCCTGTTCATGCTTGGGCAACTTGGCGCGTCTACAAGATTGAACAAAAAATGTATGGACGCACAGATAGACAATTTTTAGAGCGGGTTTTTCAGAAATTACTGCTGAATTTTACTTGGTGGGTAAATCGCAAAGATGCTGAAGGAAATAACGTCTTTCAAGGGGGATTTCTTGGTTTAGATAATATTGGTGTATTTGATCGCAGTGCTTCTCTACCCACGGGTGGACACATTGATCAATCAGATGGCACAAGTTGGATGGGAATGTATTGCTTGAATATGCTAGCAATCGCCTTAGAGTTAGCAATAACTAACCCAGTTTATGAAGACATTGCCACCAAATTTTTTGAGCATTTCCTTTATATTGCTGATGCGATGAATCATATTGGCAAAGAGAAAACTAACTTGTGGAATCAAGAAGATGGGTTTTACTATGATATATTGCATCTGCCTGATCGACAGATTACCTTGAAAGTCCGGTCAATGGTAGGGCTAATTCCTCTGTTTGCTATTGAAACTATTGATCCAGAGATATTAAATTTGCTTCCAGGTTTTAAGCAGAGATTAGAATGGTTTATTAAAAATCGTCCTGACTTGCGTCAAAATGTAGCTTGTATGGAAACAAAAGGTATAGGTGCTAGGAGATTATTAGCGATTGTTTCTAGAGATAAATTGCGGCAAATTCTGCAAAAAATGTTAGATGAAACTGAGTTTTTCGGAGACTATGGTATAAGAGCAGTTTCTCGATTCCATGCTGATCATCCCTACATTTTTGATGTCAATGGCTCACAATTTCGAGTGGATTATGAACCTGCTGAATCTAGTAGTGGTTTGTTTGGTGGTAATTCTAACTGGCGCGGTCCAGTTTGGTTTCCGGTGAATTTCCTTCTCATTGAATCCCTGCAAAAATTTTATTACTACTTGGGAGACGATTTCAAAGTTGAATGTCCTACAGGTTCTGGTCAAATGTTGACGCTTTGGGAAGTTGCATCTGAATTATCACAACGACTCATCAGAATTTTCTTAAGAAATTCCTCTGGTCAACGACCTGTTTATGGTGGAACTGAAAAGTTTCAAACTGATCCCCATTGGCGAGATTTGATTCTGTTTTATGAATATTTTCATGGTGATAATGGAGCAGGAATTGGGGCGAATCACCAAACTGGATGGACTGGTTTAGTCGCCAAGCTTATTCAGCAATTTGGTGAGTATGAAGGACAAAATCAAGAGATTGAGATAGAGAAGAAAAGTAAAGCGATCGCTCTAGGATAAAAACTCATCAATTCACGTTTTTACATCAGTAGAGCAGGCGAAAAGCCTGCATCTACAAATGATCACGATACACTTGGGTCATCATCAGGTTTCAGCTTCCGTAAAATCTCTTGAATTCGTTGTACCCTTTGTAGTCTATTTTGGGATTTAAAAACACTTAAAGCTTTTTCTAAAGATGTGATCGCTTCTTCTCGTTTACCAATTTCCCACAGCGCTTGAGCTAAATTAGTCAGTGCATCACCGTAAGCGGGATTAATTGCTAGTGCTTTATTATATTCTGCGATCGCTTCGTCCCATTGTTCTTGACTGGCAAACACAACTCCAATACCATTGTGTGCAAGGGCGTATTTAGAATCTAAACGAATTGCTTCTTGATATTGTTTAATAGCTTCGTCTTTTTTTTCTTGACGAAACAGAACATTTCCTAACTGAAAATATCCAAAAGCATCTTTGGGATACTTCTTGATAAATTTCCGTAAATTTTCTTCCGCACCAGGTAAATTACCTTGGTTCAATAAAGTATTTGCTATTTGAATTAGTTGCGATCGCTCTGTCTGTCCACTATCACCACCAGGAAATTGTGCTAGTCTTTGCTCCTGGGTGTGTTGTTTAGGATTACCAGAATAGCGTACCTGTGCAGAAACAAACTGCGATGTATTTGTGACGATCAAAATACCCAAACTCAAGTAACAAGCAGTTTGACCTAATCTCGATTGGAAAGGATTTTTTGGTTTCATCACGCAGTAATTTTTGATTACTTGGGATTTATATCTATAGTAAATAAATATTTTAACAATTTTCAAATACCAAAATTTCTACTTTTCTCTGTCTTCTCTGTATCTGTGCGGTGCAAATGTAGAGACGTAGCATTGCTATGTCTCTACTTTGCCTAAAATCGTAGTGTTTTTAAACGCGGAGGGACGCAGAGTATTTCTGCATAGAATTGGCTACAAATTAAGCGCCTTCTCGTAGCTTATCTAACACGCTTCTATCTTCTAATGTAGAAGTATCACCTGATACTTCTTGTCCGGCGGCTAAATTACGTAATAACCGCCGCATAATTTTACCAGAACGGGTTTTAGGTAAAGCGTCGGTGAAACGAATTTCTCCAGGACGAGCGATCGCACCAATTTCACTGACGACGTGTTTTTTCAATTCTTTATTCAGTTCTTCACTGGGGGTATTACCACCTTCTAGTGTCACAAAAGCTACTATATCTTCACCTTTGAGTTCATCTGGTTTACCTACCACCGCCGCTTCAGCTACTGCCGGATGGGAAACTAAGGCTGATTCGATTTCCATTGTCCCCAAACGATGCCCTGATACATTAATTACATCGTCAACTCGACCCATCACCCAGAAGTAGCCGTCTTCATCTCGTCTCGCGCCATCGCCTGCAAAATAAATGTACTTCCCGTCTTTGGGGGGAATGTGTTCCCAATAAGTCCGGCGGAAGCGCTCTGGATCGCCATATACTGTTCGCATCATTCCCGGCCAAGGATAGCGAACTGCCAAATAACCGCCTTCGTTGTCGCCAACAGAATTACCTTCCAAATCTACCACATCGGCAATAATTCCAGGGAAAGGACGAGTTGCTGAACCTGGTTTGGTGGGAATTGCTCCTGGAAGCGGTGTGATCATAATTCCACCAGTTTCAGTTTGCCACCATGTATCGACAATTGGACAGCGATCGCCACCAATCACTCTGTGATACCACATCCAAGCTTCCGGGTTAATTGGTTCGCCGACGGTTCCCAGCAAACGCAGAGAAGATAAATTTCTGGCTTTGGGTAAATGCTCACCCATTTTGATAAAAGCACGAATCGCTGTAGGTGCGGTATAAAAAATTGTCACACCATACTTTTCAATGACGTCCCACATACAACCAGGATTAGAAGAACGGGGCGCACCTTCATACATAACAGTGGTTGCGCCATTGGAAAGCGGCCCATAAACAATGTAGCTATGTCCAGTAATCCAACCGACATCTGCTGTACACCAATACACATCGGTATCTTGCAGATCAAAAATCCATTTGGTCGTCATGTGAGTATACAAATTGTATCCAGCAGTTGTATGCACAACGCCTTTTGGTTTGCCGGTACTACCAGAAGTGTAGAGAATAAACAGCATATCTTCGCTGTCCATTGGTTCGGCGGGACAATCTGCGCTCACACCCTTTTGTAAATCATGCCACCAATGGTCGCGTCCAGGTTCCATGTTAGTTTTTTGATGGGTACGCTGGACAACTAAGACGTTCTGCACAGTTGAGACTGTACCATCTGCTAAAGCTTTATCTACCTGTTCCTTGAGAGGGACAATCGCATCTTTACGCCAACCACCATCAGCAGTGATCACTAATTTTGCTTGGGCGTCAATTAATCGATCTCGTAAAGCTTCCGCACTAAAACCACCAAAGATCACACTGTGGGGTGCGCCAATTCTCGCACAGGCTAACATGGCGATCGCAGCTTCGGGAATCATCGGCATATAAATACCAATGCGATCGCCTTTCTGCACTCCCAATTGTTTCAGCACATTGGCAAATTGACAAACTTCCCGATGTAGCTGGGCGTAGGTGAGGGTGCGTGAGTCCCCTGGTTCTCCTTCCCAAATAATCGCGGCTTTATTTTTGCGCCAAGTAGTTAGGTGTCTGTCAAGACAGTTGTAAGAAATATTAATTTTACCGTTCACAAACCACTTCGCAAACGGTGGTTGCCAATCTAACACTTGATCCCACTTCGCAAACCAGTCTAATTCTTGTTCTGCCAATTCTGCCCAAAATTGTTCAGGATTGGCTTTGGCTTTTTCGTAAAGATGCTGATATTCTTCTAGGCTTTTGATATGGGCATTTTGGGAAAATTCTGGGTTAGGTGAGAATAAGCGTTTTTCTTGGAGGATTGATTCTATCGTTGGTTGAGACATAATCACTTCAATGGTGTTCTGCAAACTATTTTGTATGGAGATTTACCATAAGTGTTTTGATTTTCATGAAGATTGATGGAAAATGCAAGGATAAATAGAAAAGAGGGTAGGGATGTAAGAAGTCTGGATATGCAAACTGGTTAAAATAAACATAAATCAAGAGGGTACTGCTTATGTCTGAGCCTGGTACTATACAGATTATCTTTGATAAAAATTCAGACGCAGAAGTTTTCTTTCCTCCCGGCGATTTATGGAGTGACGAACCACCTTTGGAAAGTGATTTACACCGCGATCAAATCGAACTCTTAATTGGTATGCTCAAATTGTGGTGGCGAGAACGCCAGGATTTTTACGCTTCTGGCAACTTGACGGTTTACTATAGTCCCAACCAGAAAAAGTCAGAGGATTTTCGTGGCCCTGATTTTTTTGTGGTTTTGGGAACCGAGAAAAAAGACCGTAAAAGTTGGGTAGTCTGGCAAGAAGAAGGCAAATATCCTAACTTAATTATTGAAATTTTATCTGACTCTACTGCTGCTGTTGACAAAGGCTTTAAAAAACAACTTTATCAAGACACTTTTCGTACCCCTGATTATTTCTGGTTCGATCCTGTTACACAAGAATTGCAGGGATTTCACTTGCTTGATGGCAAATATCAAGAAATTCAACCCACTCCTGATGGTAAATTATGGAGTCAGCAACTAGAACTTTATTTGGGAGTGTATGAAGGCAAATTACGTTACTTTACACTTGAACAAAAGTTAATACCTTCTGCTGAAGAATTAGCGGAACAAGAAAAATTACGCGCCCAACAGGCCGAGGAACGTTTACAACAAACAGAGCAAGAATTATCTAGACTGCGCGAGATTTTACGCACTCAGGGAATAGATGCTGATCAGATTTAGTTTTACTCTTCAGTTTCGGCAAAATTTACTTTCTCGTAAATATCATTCAAACTAATTTGGAACTGGATAGAACTTAATTCTAAAATTGCCTCTGGGGATTCATACTCGGTTAATAACCATTTCTCATCAGGAGTTTTGGTGTACTGCATCAGATAATATCTGGCTTGGTCAATTAAGATATATTCTTTAAAGTCAGCAATTGATCGATAGTAGAGAAACTTATCGCCTTGATCGTAGTTTTTAGTTGATTTAGATAAAACTTCAACAATGAGCAACGGATTCATTACAGTTGTCGTACCCGTTCCCGTGTAGAGCGGTTCTCCTTGGATGAGCATCACATCAGGATAGGTGTATTGGCGATAACGAGGAATCCATAATTTGACATCGCCGATATAAATATCGTAATTTTGTCCTCTCAAGCCAAATTTGAGGTTAGAAGCAAAATTTAGGGCAATTTTATTATGATTTGTTGTCCCTCCTGTCATCGGGATGATTTCTCCGTCGCGATATTCACTTTTGTAGTTAGTTGTTTCCTCTAGTGCGAGATATTCTTCTGGGGTGTGGTAGCGTTTGGGGATTTGTACTTGCATAGATGATTAATACACTTCCTATTTCTACATGTTAAACAACCGCCGCCTCTACAACTGCACCCTGCATTTTTTCAAACGCATCAACTAGGGTTTGCAATTGTTGATCTGCTTTGAACACTCCTAAACCACGTACTGTGACTTTTCCTGGTGAATAAACAAAGCGAGATTTGAGATTTTCTGTTAAGTTATCTGCTAATAAATTCCAAGCAGGTTCTTCCATTGGAGTCTCTAAAACAACGTGTTGTTTTGCTTCTGGTTTAATCCGGCTAAAGCCTAATTTTTTAGCTAATCGTTTCAATTCCATTACTCGCAATAGTTGATTTGCAGGTTTGGGAATTGCACCGTAGCGATCGCTCCATTCGGCAGCAATTTGTGTTAATTCTTCTTTGGATTTAGCAGCAGCCACTGCACGATAAGCGCTCATCTTTTGATCAATATCGGGAATATAATCAGCAGGAATAAAGGCTGTGAGGTTGAGATCGATTTGAGTATCTTCAACTTTGGGTATTTCTTGTCCTCGGATTTCTCGTATCGCTTCTTCTAACATTTCCATGTATAAATCGAAGCCGATCGCTTCCATTTGTCCAGATTGCTCTGCACCTAACAAGTTACCAACACCGCGAATTTCCATATCCCGCATGGCTAATTGATACCCGGAACCCAACTGTGTAAATTCTTGGATAGCTCGTAATCGCTGGCGAGCAGCATCAGATAATGTGCGTTGTTTCGGGTAAAATAACCAAGCGTGAGCTTGAATTCCTGCGCGTCCTACCCGTCCTCGCAATTGATACAACTGTGCCAAACCAAAACGATGGGCATCTTCAATTAAAATTGTGTTGACGCGGGGAATATCTAAACCAGATTCAATAATCGTCGTACAAACCAAAATATCTGCTTCTGCATTGCTGAAGGAAAGCATGATCGATTCTAATTCGCTGGCTTCCATTTGTCCGTGAGCGATCGCAATTCTCGCCCCTGGAATCATTTCCCGCAACCCATCTGTTGTTTCTTCGATACCTTCAATCCGCGGTACAACATAAAATACTTGTCCACCTCTGTCGAGTTCTTGACGAATTGCACTACGGACTGTTTCGGGGTTTATGGGTGCGAGGTGAGTTTTAATTGGACGGCGGGATGGTGGCGGTGTAGCAATCAAACTCATTTCCCGGATACCTGATAAAGACATATATAAGGTGCGGGGAATGGGAGTGGCTGAGAGAGTCAGCACATCAACCAGAGTTTTCAAGCTTTTAATTTTTTCTTTTTGATTCACCCCAAACCGTTGTTCTTCATCTACCACCAACATTCCCAAGTCTTTGAAGTGTACATCTTTACCTAATAATTGATGCGTACCTACAACCACATCTAATTCACCACTTGCTAGGCGTTTTTGAATATCGCGCCGTTCTTGGGGACTACGGAAGCGGTTAAGTAAACCAATATTAATCGGGTAAGGGGCAAAGCGTTCTTTGAGAGTGTGATAGTGTTGCTGCGTTAGGATAGTAGTAGGCGCAAGGAGTGCAACTTGTTTTCCGGCGGTGACTGCTTTAAAAATAGCACGGATAGCCACCTCAGTTTTACCGAAACCAACATCGCCACATACTAAGCGATCCATCGGGCGATCGCTTTCCATGTCCCGTTTCACATCTTGTACAGCTTTTAGCTGGTCGGTTGTGGGTTGGTAGGGGAACGAATCTTCTAGTTCCTGCTGCCAAGGCATATCTACCGGATAGGCAAAACCTTTTTGTTGCGATCGCGCTGCATATAATTTCAGCAGGTCTACCGCCAATTTCTTGATGGCTTTGCGGACTTTGTTCTTGGTGTTTTCCCAAGCCTTACCAGTCATTTTATTGAGTTCTGGTGGCTTGTCGCTGGTGGTGCGAAGACGTGACAAAGCATTAACTTGATCAGCAGCTACCCGCAGCAAACCATCTGCATATTGCACTACTAAGTAATCACGAGTTTCGTAGTTAACTGTGAGACTTTCCAGTTTGAGGAATTTACCGACACCGTGGTTTCTGTGAACCACGTAATCACCGGGACGTAATTTGTTGGGGTCTACTTGTTTAGAAGCAGCTTTGCGACGTTTGCGGACATAACCAAAAGTTGCCAGAGTGTGCTGTCCGTAAAATTCCCGGTCAGTAACAACTACAGTCCGAAAAGTCGGCAGAATAAAACCTTCCAATTCTGCCAAACCGGAGTATTTGAAAGCAACTGGTACGTGATTAATTTGTAACTTGTCAATCGCCTGGTAATCGCGGGGATTAGGGATAAACTGAGCCGGACAATCGTGTTCTTGCAACAGCGAGACAGAACGGCTGGGTTGTGCCGAAATTAACCAAACCGAGAAATTGCGATCGCGTTCTTGTCTGAGAGTTTCGGCAATTTTGGCATAAGCGTGTGGCGTCGTTGAGAGTCTGCGACTAGCAAGGTTTATACCTTGATTTTCTTCAGCTATTTCTGATAGATATACTTTCTTAAAGGCTTGGGAAGCAGCTAAACAATTATCAAACCAACAATGAATTTTCGGTAAAGCGATTAAGGCTGCTTCTAAGGCTCGATCACCTTCGTCCTCATCTGCTCCCTGGCTGCCTAAAAGTAGCCACTGTTCCTCAGCATTTTCCACCCAGCGATCGCTATGAGCGTGACACTGTTCTGGCTCATCAATGGCAAGAAGTGTATTTGCTGGTAAATAATCTAACAATGAAGCTGGTTGTGTAAAAGCCAAACCTAAAAAGCGACGGCTACCTTCAAAAGAAGTCCCTGCTTCAAACTGTTCTTTTTCGACTGCGGAAAGATAAGTTTTGACATTTTCTAGCCTTTCTCCACTCAAAGCAGCCATCACCACAGGCGCAAAGCTAGTCGGGGTCAAAATTAATTGGTCAATTTTATCTAAAGCCGAACGTTGAGTTGTGGGGTCAAATTCTCGGATTTGCTCAATTTCATCACCAAACCACTCCAAACGGACTGGTAATTCAGAAGACACAGGGAACACGTCAACAATATCACCACGCCGACTCCACTGTCCCTCTGTTTCTACCAAAGCAACCCGTTCGTACCCCAGACTAGCTAGTTTTTCACTAAAACTACTTAAATCCAACTCCATCCCTTGTTTGAGCGTGAGACAGAAAGGAGCAAATGCGTCTGGTGGTGGTAGGTGGGGTTGTAAAGCGGCGTGAGTGGCGACGATTGCGAACTTCGCAGATGAGGACAAGGGGGACAATGGGGACAAGGGGGAATTTTTTTTCTTGTCTTCCCTCTCTTCCTTGTCTTCCCCCTCTCCCTTGTTTCCCTCTTTCCCTTGACTCTTTATCAAATCTGCTAAAACTTGCATTTGTCCCCAAGTCATTTCGGTTTCGGGGTCAAAAGGTTCGTAGGGAGATGCTTCAGATGTCGGGTAAAAATGTATCGTTTGCCATCCCATCGCCTCTAGTTGTGCTGTCCAGCGTCCGGCTTCCTCCAGAGTGGCACAGACCACAAACAAATTTTGTTCCTGAGTTTGAGCTAAAGCCGAAGCTACCAAGCCTTTTGGTAAGCGAGGAAGGCCATTTAAATGTAAATCTTTTTGCCGATTTAGCTTGGAGATAAATTCTGTGGTGAGCGGCGATCGCCCCAAAGCGCGCACAATGGAAGAAAATGCCATAACTTTTTAAACAAGTGGGAGTCGTTCTGACCAGCAATGCACAATCATAGCGTTGACTTTAACTATTTTAGAAATCTCAACGAGAATAGAGCCTTGCTGGAAAAATTAGGGATAAGGGATCAGGGATTGGGGATTGGCAATTAACTTGGCGGCAAAGACATGATCTCTCTATGTTAATAGGTGTTACTATGGCTTATTTTTTATTCTCTCGTTCTGGGCATTATTGCCCAGGGGTATCTTGCTTAAAAATATGTTAGTCCCTAGTACAATTACAACTGGACAATAGCTAATATACGGAAACAGTCTTTTTTTGTGACTAATCACTTATGAATAATAACTAATGACTCATTCGTCTATCAAATGCTTCGGGAGGTACATGAGTAATACATCCTTTTCTCTTGGTAGGCTTTAAACCCTACATAGTAAAGGATTTTTTCCCTATACCCTTACACCCTTATACCCTTACACCCCTAATTTTTGTAAGTGTTAAATGCCAGGTACTGATTTAAATTAAATTTAAGTATGGTTGCCGATAGCATCGGCAATTTTAAATAATGTCACCAACTGCGGAAATTTTACTTGTTTTATTACTAATCTTTGCCAACGCCCTATTTGTCATGTCAGAGTTGGCGATTGTCTCAGCTCGAAAAGTACGCCTCCAACAGATGGCCGAACGGGGAGATCAAAAGGCTCGTGTTGCTCTGGAACTCGCATCTTCTCCCAATCAATTCTTGGCTACTGTCCAGGTAGGAATCACTCTGCTAGCAATTTTATCAGGTGCTTTTGGCGAATCAGTCATATCCAAAAGACTAGTTCCTATTTTTAGTTCTATCCCTTTTTTGGTACAGTATAAAGATGCAGCGGCTTCTGTTATAGCGGTTTTAATTATTACCTATCTTACGTTAATTATTGGTGAATTGGTTCCCAAGCGAGTTGCATTAAACCACCCAGAACCGATTGCCTCTGTAGTTGCTATTCCCATGAAGCTATTAGCAACAATTGGCTCACCAATAGTTCATTTGCTCAGTATTTCCACTGACGCAGTATTGCGAATTTTAGGTATTAGACCGTCTACCGAACCACAAGTCACGGAAGAAGAAATCCGGGTTTTAATCGAGCAAGGTACAGAAGAGGGAACCTTTGAAGAAGCCGAACAAGATATGGTCGAGCGAGTATTTCGCTTAGGCGATCGCCCTGTCAGTTCGTTTATGACACCCCGTCCTGATATTGTCTGGTTAGACTTAGATGATTCTGCCACAGAAAATCGTCAAAAGGTGATTGAAAATGGTTATTCTCGGTATCCGGTTTGTCAAGGAGGATTAGACAATGTTCTCGGTATAATTGCTGTGACTGATTTATTAGCTCGGAGTTTGTGCGGAGAACAGCTAGATTTAACAGTCGGATTGCGAAAGGCTGAATTTGTGCCAGAAAGCAGCCGTGGCTTAAAGGTTTTAGAATTATTTAAACAAACTGCTACTCACATGGCGTTGGTGGTAGATGAATATGGTGTAATTCAGGGATTAGTTACTCTTAACGACGTGATGATTGAAATCGTTGGTGATGTTCCTACAGCCGATGAACTAGAAAATCCCCAAGCTGTACAACGGGAAGATGGTTCTTGGTTATTAGATGGAATGTTATCTGTAGAAGAATTTTTTGAAATGTTCGACCTTGAAGAATATCTCAGAATCCATCAACGCAATTATCAAACATTGGGTGGTTTTGTGATTACCCATCTCGGCCGAATTCCCGCAGCCGCAGATCACTTTGAATGGCAAGGAATGCGTTTTGAAGTCATGGATATGGATGGGAACCGCGTTGATAAAGTCTTGGTGATCCCAAAACAGATGCAAACAGCTGATCGGGAAGGAGATTAGGGGACACGGGGGACACGGGGGACAAGGGAGACAAGGGAGACAAGGGAGACAAGGGAGAATTATTTAACAAGTCTCTTCCCGATCCCCGATCCCCGATCCCCATTTTCAGGCTGTTTTGAAAAATCTAATGATCTCACGAACATGATCGAGAAATTGTCCGTCGGTAGAAAGTTGAGCGATCGCAGTCCTTGCTTCTCTTGCTAAACGTTCGTGTTCTGTTTGATTTGTGGCACGCAATTCTTCTAAGTTTGCAGAGATCCGAGCTAAATCTTTACGTGTTTCTTCTGATGAACGCTGCTGATTTGCTACTATAGAGAAAGAATTTTCCGGGTCTAGTTGTTCTTCTACACGCTTCATCCTGTCTTCCATCCCATCAAAGCGGTTGCGGAGTTCGACGATATCTTGGCGGGGATACTTCCATTCATTACCAATCGAAGTTAAGCGTGTATATAAATATTCATAAGCACTGATCGCTGGACGTAAACCTGTTAAGAGTAAAGCCGCACCAGAACCGAAATATCCGACAGCACTAATACCTTTGACAGCCAGAATATAAAGACCAATAGCTGAAATTAAGTGTAAAGCAATGGCAATTAAGAGCGATCGCTTTGCCAAACTCTTTACATAACTAACTTGTTTTTCATCAACAGGGATTTCTTTTTCCGTGGATTGTTCTGCTTCTGCTAATACTTCTTTCGCTTTAAAGTAGACATTCCAAGGTACTGTCACAATCACTAATAACCACCAAAAACTTGCACCCCCAATCACCCAATCCAAAAAGTTGCCAGAAGGTACATGAAACCATTGGAATATACTAAAAATTAGCAATACGGAAACTACAATTCCAATACTGGAACTGAGAAAAAAGTTAAAATACATTATGCTTTAGCTCCCATGAAGGTTTTTCCATCATGGCTTTGGATTAACACAGAAGCGTAAAAGCTTGTGATGGTTTTTAGAGTTACACACAATCTTGGGGATCGGGAAATCGTTGGTATTACCAATTACCAATTACAGCATTTCATTAATTCGTAGCGAATAATAATTAAGTTACTTTCCGGCTAATATATTGAATTTTTACATAAAACTAGGGTAATCCGTAGATATTTGCAGAATTACCCTGATTTTAATTGCCGATGAAATAAAAATACTGACACATTTTGGCATACCCTCCGTTGCTTTATCGATTGCTTGAGCCTAGTTGCCTTTATGGATTAGTTGTAGGCTTTAAAAATAGCCATGCTACAAAAAATGTAGCTGCTGTGAATAATTGCGTCAAATCCAATGCAGATAGATATCCATCTGCAAAAGAAGCAATACTTCTATCTGTAATGCCAAACAACCAAGACGAAATGCCAAACAGCCAAATTCCATTCTTAAGATTGCCAACAAATTCCTTGGGTTCAGAAGGTTGCTGGTTATTCATGCTTCAATGTCTCCGTTAGTTAAAAAATGGGCAAAAAATCTGCATATCTACGAAAACTCACTAGTAGCTTAGTTCGCTACTAGTGGAATAAACATGTGATTTACATGTGCCGATTGTTCCTGCCTACTATTAATTTCTGTATAACTATATTAATAAATATTTTAAGGTATTGACATAACTATCCAAAGGTACATTGTGAGGAAACTATGTCAAAAGCGAAAATCTAACAGGTAAAGGAGTTTTGATTAACAGAGATTGAGACAATACATCCCCTCATAGGTGTAGAAAAAATATTCTCCATGTCCCCCTTCCCTTCTTCCCCGTTTCCCTCTGTCTCCGTGTCCCCGTTTCCCCCTTCCCTTCTCCCCCACCACCAAGCCCCGAAAAATAAAACTTTATACTTGAATAAGAAAGAGTAGTTTTCAATTAGGAGGGGAGAGCAATGGCTCCCAATCCCGCCATCATGCAGGCTGTAGAACGATTGGGTTATCGTGTCACGGTAGGCGATGTGGCAACCCAAGCAGGATTAAATGTCGAAATTGCAAGTGCTGGATTATTGGCACTTGCATCTGAAGCGAATGGACATATGCAGGTTGCGGAATCAGGCGATATTGTTTACCTTTTTCCGCGCAATTTTCGAGATATCTTACGCAACAAATACTTGCGGCTACAGTTGCAGGAGTGGTGGCAAAAAGTTTGGAGTGTTCTGTTTTATATAATTCGGATTTCTTTTGGCGTTTTACTGATAGCTTCTATCGCCTTAATTTATATCACCATCCTTGTGATTATTATGTCTGCTAACTCAGATCGTGATAGTGGCGATCGCGGTGGTGATTTTGGCGTAGGCTTTTTCTATTTTCCTGACTTATTTTGGTATTTCAGCCCCAACTACGATAGCTATAATCAAGAACGACGAAGGGAACGCAGACAAAGCGATCTGAACTTTTTGGAAGCAGTATTTTCGTTTCTGTTTGGTGATGGGAACCCCAACGCCAACTTAGAAAAACGTCGCTGGAAGGGAATTGCGGCAATAATTCGCAAAAATAAAAATGCAGTGGTAGCTGAACAAATAGCTCCCTACCTTGATGATATTGGTGAGACATATCAACAAGAGTATGAAGATTATATGCTGCCAGTATTGACTCGCTTTAATGGTCGGCCAGAAGTCAGTCCAGAAGGGCAAATCGTGTACTATTTTCCAGATTTACAAGTTAGTGCAACAAATAAACGCGATCGCTCAATTTCATCTTATCTCGAAGAGTTACCCTGGCGTTTTAGTGCAGCTTCATCAGGACAAATTCTTCTCAGTGCTGGGTTGGGTGTAGTAAATATCGTTGGTGCTTTAATTCTGGGAAGTTTGTTAAGAGATGGTACAGCAGCAGCAGTCTTAGGCGGACTAGTAGCATTTGCTCAAGGGATTTACTGGCTGCTGTTAGCTTATGGTATCGGTTTCTTGGGAATACCATTGGTGCGTTATTTCTGGCTTCAATGGCGTAATCGTAAAATAGCCGAACGCAACCGCACCAGACAAGCACGAGCCAAAGTATTAGCAAGTGCAGATACTCAATTACAACAAAAAATTGACTATGCAGGACAGTTTGCAGCCGAAAAATTTATTGGTAAAGAAGATTTGGTCTACTCCACCGAAACCGACTTGCTAGAACAAGAAGTTGAACATAGCAAGCAAATTGACGCAGAATGGCAAAAGCGTCTTGAGGAAGGAAGCAGGGAAGATGATTAGAGGGGTGGGAAAGGGGACACAGGGGACAAGGGGAGCCACTGCGCCCTTGCGGGTCCCCCGCGTTGTAGCACGTGGCGTGGACAAGGGAGAATAATTTTTGACTTTTGGCTTTTGACTTTTAACTTGTTACGCCCTAGTCCATTGTGAAAAGGGGTTTTTGACTAAATTACTGTTGAAATATTTGGGATCTTCTGAAACTTCTTCAGCAATCCAAGGTGGTAATTCTATTTGTTGCGTTTCTTCGCTGAGTTCGACTTCTGCTAAGATTAGCCCTTTGTTAACACCTTCAAACTCGTCTATTTCCCAAATCAAACTACCATACTCAATTTTGTATCTAGTTTTTTCAATAATGGGGCGATTGCATAACTTATCCAGCATTTCCTGAGCATCTTCAATCGGAATTGGATACTCAAACTCAGACCTAGAATATTTAATACTGGGGCCTTTTATCGTTAAATAAGCTTGGTTGCCTACTATACGAACACGTACAGTAGCTTCTTTTTGTGTAGCTATGTATCCCTGACGATATACACTACCCTTAGCTATTTTTCTCCAATTATCTCCTCTAACTAAAAATTTACGCTCTATTTCTTTCGCCATTGTTACCCCTTGATTTAGTTGATATTGGGTTAAACACTATAGAATTCTATTTGATTTTGAAAAAAACTGTACTGAGTTTTTTTTGCAAAAATCAAATAGGAATCCTCTATATATTTCATATTTGTTTACATATTGTTTCTGGAATTATATTTAGCTATCCAGTATTCATATGTAAGCTTAAGTTTTTTGAAAATTGCTTAGGTCTTACGTTATAAAGTGCATAAATTGATTTAGTTGCACCCAATCATAATTTAAGTAATTTTTGAGAAAAGTTGAAGTGTTCCCAAACATTGACATTGGCAAGACAAAATTGTGCTACCAAACCCTACTTTGTAAAGGAGAAATTGTATGTCGAAGAATATGGAGGATGTATTTGTAGATGTTGTAGATAATAAACCCAAATCAGTAGTTCAAAAATATCTACAAAATCCCTTTTCTATTGCATGGTCAAAATTGGCTACATTAACACAATCTGTCCGTAGCCGCACAGCAGAAGCACAGGAAGACGATCAATCCGAAGAAGATAGACCAGATTTCACCCAAGATCGATGTTTATACCGTCCCTTCACTGACCGCATCGATCCATCGCTTTACTACGCCATCTTTTTTCCTCACCAACGTTTATAAGTAAGTCGGCGTCAAAAATTCAATGTTTGTAGTAAGCGCTGTCTTCGCTATAGACGCGGAGCGGCTTCAAGGCAGAGTAGCGCTTACTACGAGATCATTTAAGATGGACTTTGACTATTTATATTATACGGCAAATTGCCGTATAAAAAAACTGAGCAAAAAGTTGTAAACAAGGCTATTATTCCCACTCAGGATTGCGGTATAACTAAAGGCAGCATCACTGTAAATGTTGTACCCACTCCTATTTCACTGTTAACTGTAATATCGCCTCCATGAGCCTCCAAGCACTTTTTCACAATCGCTAACCCCAAACCAGTACCAGGAATTGAGCCAACATTATTAGCACGATAGAAAGGTTGAAAAAGTTGTTTTTGGTCTTCTAAAGGAATACCAATTCCTTCATCTTTGATTTTGAAAATGACAGCTTTATTTTTAAATCTCAGTTCAAAATAAACAATACTATCTGGATGTGAATATTTAATAGCATTGCTAAGTAAATTTCCTAAAATATGGCGTAGTAAATTTTCATCGCTTAATGCTTCGGTTGGTTTTCCAGTAGTTGTAAATACAATTGTAATATGTTTATCGGCTGCAATTAATTGCGCTTCTTCAACCAGTTGCCAACATAAATCTTGTAAATTGAGCAAAGAAAATTCTCGCTCAAGTCTACCGGAATCAGCTTTACCCAATAGGGAAACTTCATCCAATAGCTGTGACATATTTTTAATAGCAGAACGAATTAATTTGTAATGAGTTAATTTTTTTTCTTGAGATAGTTTGTCACCACTATTTTGTAATAAGCCCGCCGCCAGCAAGATTGTATTTAAGGGATTACGGATATCGTGAGACAGCATAGAAACAAATTCAGATTTAAACTGATTGAGTTCTTGGGCTTTGACTAACTCTGCTGTTCTTTCTTCTACCCGAATTTCTAAAGCATGATTGACTGCGCGTAATGATTCTAAAGTTTGCTTACGCTCGATCGCATATTTTAAAGCACGAATCAATACTTCTACATTTACCTGTCGCTTGACAAGATAATCTTGCGCTCCTTTGCGTACCGCTTCTAAGGCCAGTTTCTCATCATTAGTATTTGTTAATACAACGATTGGTACAGTAGGAGCTTGACTCATCAAAGGTGCAAGGGAAGTCAATCCTTGACTATCTGGTAAAGTCAAGTCCAACAAAATCACATCAAAATTACAGCTAATCTCATTACAATTACTGAGTAAGGACAATGCATCACCTAATCTCTTGACATTCAGCAAAGTAAACTCATGAGACTGGGCTTGCTTCAGAAACTCTTGTAACAATCTAGCTTCCGCCAAATTGTCCTCAATCAATAAAATTTTGATTGAGTTTGCAATCATAGTGGGAATGGGGAATTGGGGAATGGGGAATTGGGGAATGGGGATTGGGGATTGGGGATTGGGGATTGGGGATTGGGATCGGGGGTCGGAGAATGGGGAAAGAGGAAGGGACATGGAGGACATGAAAAGGGAGAATTCTTTAACAAGTCTCTTCCTAATACCCGATCCCCGATCCCCGATCCCTGATCCCCAATCCCCTACTCCGATGGTAAAGTGACGGTAGATAACCAAAAGTCTTCTATACCTTTGACGATTTGGAATAGTTGACTGAGGTTACGGGATTTGGTGATGTAGCAGTTCACATGTAAGTCATAGCTATGAAAAATATCTTCCTCATTGTGGGATGTTGTCAGCACGACTACAGGAATACGTTTCAGTCTGGGATCGGTTTTAATCTCCGCCAGAACTTCTCTACCGTCTTTTTTGGGTAGGTTCAAATCTAGGAGGATCAAGTCAGGGCGGGGTGCATCTGCATACTCGCCCTCTTGGCGCAAATAAGCCATAGCATCCATACCATCCCTCACAGTAATTATCTGATGCGGTATCATGCTATGCTTCAAAGCTTCTTGAATCAGACGGATGTCGGCTTTATTATCTTCGACCAAAAATATTGTTTTGTGCTTTTCGTCCGCTTCTGCGCTCACGATCGCGTCCTCCCACGGGAATAGTAAAGTAGAATGTTGCACCCTCACCAAGTTGTGATTCTACCCAGATTCGTCCCCGATGGCACTCGATAATTTTCTTACAGATGGCTAAACCCATACCGGTACCTGGGTACTCATCGCGTGTGTGTAGGCGTTGAAAGATGACGAAAATGCGATCGCTAAACTGTGGATCAAGACCAATACCATTATCCCGGACTGAAAATAACCATTCTTCCTCTAAGCGAGAAGCACCGATATGAATTTCTGGTGCTTTATCGCTGCGGAACTTGATCGCGTTTCCAATTAAATTTAGGAACAATTGCATCAACTGAGTACCATCAGCCATGACAGTTGGTAAATCATCATGGGTAATCACAGCGCCTGTTTCACTGATGCGTTTCCGCAAATTAGTTAGGGCGCGTTCTAAAGCTGTTTCAACGTCCGTCAGTTCAAATTCGATCGCTTGCATATCTACTTTCGAGTATGCTAGCACATCATCTATTAACGTCTGCATCAAGCTGACTCCCTCAACGGCAAAAGTAATAAATTCTTTTGCATCTTCGTCGAGTAATTGTTCATAGCGCATCTCTAGTAGTTGCACATAGTTTGCTACCTGGTTTAGTGGTTCTTGTAAATCGTGAGAAGCGACGTAGGCAAATTTTTTCAATTCTGCGTTAGAAAGTTCTAAATCATGGGCTAACTGTGCTAATTCATCTGCTTGGCGCAATACAATATTGACTATTGCTTTTCGCAATTCTAATGCAGCTTTCACTTCCACTGATTGCCAGCGTAGAGAAGTTAAGCGAACCGTTTCTTTCCACAATTCAAAAGATTTACGCGGACACAAACGCGTATTTCCATCTGAAGTATTTACCTCAAATGCTCGATTTGGATCGCCACCCCAATTCACAGTTTGAATCACTTCTGGGCGGAACCATAACACATAATTCTGTTTAGAAATGGGAATTGCTAATAATCCACTAGCAACATTTTTAAAGTTTTGGGCATCTGGATAAAGACTTGGCAAAGAATCAGTATAGAAGACTTCTTCTTCAACATTATTCTTGAGCCATTGGACTAAGAAATTTAATTCTTCTTCTTTGGGAGTTTCACCAATTAAAGTGTAATTACCACCAAAACAGATCGCTGCACCTTGAGCATTAGCTAAATCTAGTATGTTTGGTTGATGTTTAACTAACCCATCAATAAAGTTTTCTTCTTGGGACATATATTCAACCAATGATGATTGGATATACGTCAGCCGCATCCGATAGTCATAATCTTCTGTTTCTTCTCGATCTGCAAGTTCGGAAAAAATTACTCTTCCCAAGAATTCGCAAGCTTTTCGCATCTCATAGGAAACATATTTAGGTGTCTGATGGTGACAAGCAATTAATCCCCAAAGTAGTCCTTCTTTAATCAAAGAAATAGTCAAAGAAGCACCAACACCCATATTATGTAAATATTCAATGTGGCATGAATAGGGACTTCTGAGAATCGAATTTGTGAAATCTGGGCGACGTTGGCTGATTGGATTAATAGGAGGAAAAATTGCTACAGGTTCAGCATGAGTGTCTGGAATTATCCTAATCCAATTAGAAGCAAATAATTTTCTTGCTGGTCTAGGAATATCTGACTCTGGATAATGTAAACCCAGATAAGATTCCATAGTTGCTAATTTTTCTTCAGCAATTACAGAGCCATGCCCATCATCATCAAATTTATATAACATGACTCGGTCAAATCCTGTGACTTTTCGGACTTCTTGCACAAGAATTTGACAGAAGTCGTGGAGATTTCCTGTTTCTTCTAATTTATTAATAGATGCTCTGGCTAAATGATAGAAACTTAAAAACGGAATATTTTCCTGAGAAAAGGCTATTTCCAATTCCAAAATCAAAAATCCGTCTGTGTTGCGGTGAAAAATACCATCAAATACTACATATTCATCACCTTTAACTCTTGCCCAAATTTTTGTAGGATTGATCATATCTAGACTTTCTTGTAAAAGTCCAGCTTTGATTTTCTCTATTTGGAAAGGATCAAGTAAATCTTCTAATTTTTTTTGCAGCATATTTTCAGGAGTAATCCCAAAAACCTCATAGGTATTACTGCTGACTTGCAAAATATTTAACTCTGGTTCTTCCAGAACTAAAAGCACTCCGTGGGGTTGAATTTGACTAATCGTATGAATTGATGGTTCTTTTAAACTTGTTAAGTTTATATTTTGCAATTCAAATTCCATTACCATCACGATTCTCCTGTTTTCTTGCTGTTATCAGTTATCAGTTCACTGATTTGATTTCCTAACCCTAGTACTCTGTCAAATGTAAATTGTGCGCGAACAGTCTTTATTTTTTAAGTACTAAAGTGCTTACTACAAACTATTAGTTATTGGACTCTTGACTCTACGAGGGGATTTAATAAATTAATTTTTGTAACTTATCTTTTAATCGCAGTATAGTGAGAGCCAGACATAAAAGATGACAATCTTCCTCAATTTATCAAGACAGAAGCTTTTACTTGAACAATATACCTTTGAATTCTTTGCTTACTTTTAATAACACTTCCCAATTGACATTGCGTTCTCAGTCTAACAAGCTAAACAAAAGTCATCAGCTAAAAAATATTAAAAGTAGTTTATTCTTACCTCTATACAATGTGTATCTTGATTAAGATTTAGGAACTTTTATGTGCATGATTAATTATTTGTTGCTTGTCAAAGCATGAATACAAATGCACATGTAATAACCATCTATATACATCTGGGTCAATACGGTTCAGTTAAGAAGAAATGTAGGTTGGGTTGAGTGCAAGCGAAACCCAACAAAGCCTTGATAATGTTGGGTTACTCTGCGAGAAGCCGCGCAGGGCGCGTCTACGTTCCTCAACCCAACCTACGCTAGTTTT
>NZ_JBHFLM010000096.1:0-26022 GCF_041928655.1 Pelatocladus sp. BLCC-F211
GCTTACAAAACTTTTGAACTCAATCCCTACTACTATCCATGGTAAGTAATTTAAATTTTCCAAATCAAAATAAGGGAGTTTTAATCATGTCTGACGAAAATTTTACATCTAATTTGTTTAGTGAAGTAGCAGAAGAACAACAGCAGCTAGTTGCTGGTGGTAAGAGCATTAATGATTATCTCAGTACTTACTTTAATGCAGATACAACTGCTTTTGCTTTTGCAGCAGCATCTGGTCCTGGTGGTAGTGTGGTAACTCAAGAATTTGCTGAACAAGAGATCAATACCAGTGCTAACAAGAGTTTCCAACTCAATCCCTACTACTATAAATGGTAAGTAATTCAAATTTTCAAAATCAAAAAAAGGGAGTTTTAATCATGTCTCACGAAGTTTTTGCATCTGATTTGTTTAATGAAGTAGCAGAAGAACAACAGCAGCTAGTTGCTGGTGGTAAAAGTATTAATGATTATCTCAGCACTTACTTTAATGCAGATACAACTGCTTTTGCTTTCAGTGCAGCATCTGGCCCTAAAGGTAGTGTGGTAACTCAAGAATTTGCTGAACAAGAAATTAATACCAGCGCTAACAAGAGTTTCCAACTCAATCCCTACTACTATTATCCATACTAAGTAATTGAAAAGTTGAGTACCTCATTTGGCTTGGCTACTCAACTTTCAACACAACTATATAAACCTGAGTAAGGAGTCTTTAATAATGTCTAATGAATTGTTTACTGAAGTGTGCGAAGAGCAACAGCAATTGGTCGCTGGTGGTAAGAGTATTTACGACTACATGAACACTAACTACTATCAGAATTTAACTGCTTTTAACTTTGCAATTGGTTCTGGCCCGAATGGTAGTTATGTGAACCAACAATTTGCTTCTCTAGAGATAGACACCAGTGCTTACAAGGATTTCTATCTCGATTCTTATGATCCATACATAGCATATTAATGTAGTTGAATCAGACAATTAATTGGTTCAACTAATTAAAAACGGTGATATTGAGTCAGAATTAATCATCCTTTCAATTCTGCTTATATCCAACCTCACCTCTCTCCTTGCTAAGAAGAGGGCGTGAGGTTAAATAGGAATTATAAGTGTTCATGCGAACTTGAGATGATAGCTGACTATTGATGAAAACCAAAAATTTGCGTGATACTTATACTTTTTTCAACTGTCTATGCAGACATAGCAAAGAGGTGAAAAGGTGTCTACAGATAGAGAACTAACCAAGTCCGAACTTTTTGTAGATTTGTCTGAACAGGAGCAGGAAATTGCAACAGGAGGGCGTTCATCTTCACTATTTGATTTTTTTGTCAAAAGGACAAACATTGTGACTTTTGCAAATTATGAAAATAATTTTTCAGATGGTGTACACAACATTACATCTAAGCAACAAACTGGCTATTCATTATCAGAGCTTACCTTTGGCTTTAGTTTTGGTAAAAGTGGACGTAAGTATGGTTTAAGTGGCTTGGAAGTCTTACGAAGATTGATTTTTTATCTGTTCGCTTAATTAGTTGTTGATCGCCATTCTTAACTCACTTTATTAATAGTAACAAGTAACAAGCAAGCAGATTGATTAAACCTTTAGGTTCTCAATCTTTTGGGTGGATTTCAGATGAAATACAAGTTTGTTAAACAGCATAGTGAAGAAGATTGTGGAGCTGCTTGTCTAGCTACCATTTCTAAGCATTATGGACGTAATTTTACTCTCAATCACATCCGTGAAGCTGTAGGTACTGGACAGTTTGGAACTACTTTATTAGGATTAAAGCGGGGCGCAGAAGCACTTGGCTTTAATGCTCGTCCAGTGAAAACTTCGCCAGAACTTTTAAACCGAATGAAAGAAGCGCCTCTACCAGCAATTATTCACTGGCAGGGAAATCATTGGGTTGTTTTGTATGGCAAGCAAGGTCAAAAATGTGTAATTGCTGATCCAGCAGTAGGCATCCGTTATGTGTCTAAAAAGGATGTCGCAGATAATTGGACAGATTGGCTGATGTTGTTATTGCAGCCAGATCAAACTCGCTTTTTTTCCCAAGAAGACGATAAAATTAGTGGTTTTTGGCGTTTTTTAAGACGTGTTTGGGCTTTTCGCGGCATACTGGCGCAAGCGTTACCTTTAAACTTAATTTTGGGACTGCTATCTTTAGCCTCACCATTTTTGCTCCAAATTTTGACTGATGATGTGTTGGTGAGAGGAGATACAAAATTGCTCACGACTGTTGCTATTGCTGTGGTTGTGATGCATTTTGTTTCTACTAGTCTTTCATTTGTCCAGTCTAATTTAATTGCTCATTTTGCCCAGCGTTTGCAATTAGGTTTAGTGTTAGAATTTGGGCGACAAATTTTGCGCTTACCTCTTTCTTACTATGAAGCTCGTAGAAGTGGAGAAATTATTAGTCGTTTACGAGATATAGATCAGATTAATCAATTAGTAGCTCAAGTTATTGTTGGTTTACCTAGCCAATTTTTTATTGCTATTATTTCTTTTGGTTTCATGCTATTTTATAGCTGGAAGCTGACGACGGTGGCTGTAGTAATCGCTCTAGCGATGAGTATTTCGACTGTTATATTTCAGCCGACTTTACGAAATAAAACTCGTGAGCTATTAGTTCAAGAAGCAGAAAATCAAGGCGTTTTAGTAGAAACTTTTAAAGGCGCGCTCACCCTCAAAACTACTACTGCATCACCACAATTTTGGGATGAATTTCAAAGCCGATTTAGTCGTCTGACAACCCTGACTTTAAATACCATTCAAATTGCAATTATCAATAGTACATTCTCAGGTTTTGTCGCTGCTATTGGCGGTGTGGTTTTATTGTGGTTTGGTGGTAATTTAGTGATTCAACCACAGGAACATCTTAGTATTGGGCAATTATTAGCTTTTAATGCTATGAATGCTAATTTCCTGGGTTTAATTGGTAGTGTCATTGGTTTTGTAGATGAATATACTCGCGCAAAAACTGCTGTTCAACGTCTAACGGAAGTTATCGATGCAACTCCAGAAGATGATAAAGATGCGAAAAAGCAGTTTGCCAAGATACCTGAAGATGCTGACATTATTTGTACTAATGTCAACTTTCATTATGCTGGTCGGATGGATTTATTAGAAGATTTTTCGTTAACAATTCCAGGTGGTAAAGTAATTGCTTTTATTGGTAAATCTGGATGTGGTAAAAGTACTCTTGCTAAATTAATTGCAGGTTTATACCCATTACAATCTGGAAATATTCGTATTGGATTATATAATTTAAATGACCTTGCTCTTGATTGTCTACGTCATCAGATAGTTTTAGTTCCTCAAGATGCCCATTTTTGGAGTCGTTCTATTGTTGAAAATTTCCGTTTAGGATCACCTCATGTTACATTTGAGCAGATTGTTAGATGTTGTCAAATAGCAGAAGCGGATGAATTTATCAGCAAACTTCCTGAGACATATCAAACTGTTTTAGGAGAATTTGGCGCAAATATTTCTGGTGGTCAACGGCAAAGATTAGCAATAGCACGTGCTATTGTTAATGATCCACCAATCTTAATTTTGGATGAGTCTACTGCTGGACTAGATCCTGTCAGTGAAGCACAAGTTTTAGAGCAATTATTTCAGCATCGTCGAGGAAAAACAACAATTTTGATTAGCCATCGTCCGCGAGTTATTAGTCGTGCTGATTGGATTGTGTTTTTAGAACAAGGTAGGTTAAAACTACAAGGTTCTGTAGAAGAATTAAGTTCTCTCCCAGGAGAACATTTAGATTTTTTAACTCCTTGAATTGGTTATTGGTTAGTAGTTAGTGGTTAGTGGTTGGTGGTTAATCACTAACTAATAAATTTTTTTAATAACTATCTACAACTAAACACTAAGTAAGATAAGTATCAAAAATTATGCTCTATACTCATAATCAAAAATTTCTTCCTTCGGTTAATATCGATGAGTTTCTACCACCGATTAGTCGTTGGACAACTTTGGCTGGGGTATTTTTGGTTGTCAATTTTGGTACAGCGATCGCTCTGGCTTCATACATTAAATACAATGTCAGTGTCAAGACTTCTGCAACTGTACGTCCTACAGGAGATGTGCGGATCGTACAACCAGAAATAGAAGGAACAGTTAAAGGTATTTTTGTTAAGGAAAATCAAATAGTTAAACAAGGAGATATCATCGCGAAACTTGATGATATGGAACTAAATATCAAAAATAGTCAGTTACAAAACAGTATTGAAGAAGGTAAATTACAATTAGCTCAAATCCAAGCTCAAATTCAAGCTTTAGATATTCAAATTGATGCTGAAAAAGAAGTTATCGCTAGAACAATTATTTCTGCTAAAGCAGATTTAGAGCATAATAAACGAGATTATCGAAATGAGCAAGTTAAAACTCAAAGCGAATTACTATCAGCAGAAGCAAATCTACAAAAAGCTCAGGCGAGTTTAAAAAAAGCCAATGCTGATTTGAAATTTGCCAACCAGGATCGAGAGCGCTATAAAGAATTAGCACAGTATGGAGCAATTGGAAAACGTGATTATGAGCAGAGAAAATTAGCTGTTGAGCAAGCACAATTAGAAGTAGAAGCTGAAAAAAGAGCCATAGATATAGCTAAAGCAACTCTTCAAACAGCGAAAGCTGCTCTTAATCCTAGTGAAGCAACTGTGGAAATTGCTCAGGAACGAATCGCGCAAGAAAAGGCGAAAGGTCAATCTAGTATTGCTGGTTTCATCCGAGAAAAAAACAGTTTAATTCAACGACAAATTGAACTTTTAAATCAAACTAAACAATATCAACAGGAACTACAAAAAAATATAATTCA
The DNA here is from genome assembly GCF_041928655.1 of Pelatocladus sp. BLCC-F211. NCBI lineage: Bacteria > Bacillati > Cyanobacteriota > Cyanophyceae > Nostocales > Hapalosiphonaceae > Pelatocladus > Pelatocladus sp. BLCC-F211. The sequence continues at coordinate 4,811 of NZ_JBHFLM010000096.1, forward strand.
AATGCAAAGTAGTGTCATTCGCGCTACTAGCGATGGCGTGATTCTCAAGCTGAATTTACGCAATCCTGGTCAGGTGGTACGTCCCTCAGAACCTGTTGCAGAGATTGTCCCACATCACGCACCTTTAATCGTGAAAGCCATAATTCCTGCGGCTGAAATTAAAAAGGTGGAAATCGGTCAAAAAGTGCAGATGCGAGTTGATGCTTGTCCATATCCTGATTATGGTACTCTCCAAGGTGTTGTGACTGCTATTTCTCCAGATACCATCGCACCTGCAAATAATTCAGATGCTCCCGCAGCAACTAGTACAAGTCCTGCTGCTGGATCTTTTGAAGCAATGATTCAACCTGAAAGTTACAGTTTTGGAAATCAGGAACATACCTGTAATCTACAAGTTGGAATGAATGCTTCTGCTGATATTATTTCTAAACAAGAAACGGCTCTCCAATTCTTATTGAGAAAGACTAGGTTAATCACTGATTTATAAGTTTCATCCTCTCGTGAATGACAAGGATCTCTCGTTATTGCTTAATTACTATTGAGCAATAACTTTTGTATTAATTCAATATTAAATTATCTATGAAATGCAGTTTTAGGTAATAGATACAGCGCTTTTGGACAAAAATATTGTCTAATTTAAGCAATTTATTTATGTAAAAAATAGCATATGCTATTTAATATTCCTAGATGTAGTTAGTAAAACTCTAATAACCCTATGTGCTGTGAATTACCAATTTGCTGTACAAATTTTAATTTTGATTTTCTACATGACGACACTAATTATTTTAGTGAAAAATTATTATACAACTCAACAAGCGTTGCAGTGGTGGTCTTGTAGACAATCACTAAAAATGTTTTTAGAAGCAGAGAAAATTCGCGATGGTCTATTACAGGAATCTTTTACTATTCGCCGCAGTCTAGAACTATTACCAGAAGGTAATTTAGATTTATCAGCAAATCAAATTCAAGAACTTTTAAAAAAAATTGATCATTTTCATCAATCTCTAGCGCAATTGAGCGATCGCTTGTTTCCAGTATATGTTCAAGATAATTTGCCTTTAGCAATTCAGTATCTATTAGAACCATGGTTTCGCTCTCATTCTCATATATATTTTCATCTTGATATGCCTAATTCCTGGCGACATGAATCAGTAGATCGTAGCCTAATTATTTTAAAAACTATAGAAGAGTTGCTTAGAATTAGTTTACCTGATGTTTTGACACAAATTTCTATTTATATATGTCTACAACAACAGGCTAATGTCGGTAAGCTAATATTACAAATTACCTATCCTGATATTTCTACTGTCGTATTTTACAAAAATTTACCAGAGCGAGAATTTATTTGTAAAACTTTTGGATTTTTAACATCAGGCAAATGTTTTTGTTCTAGTAATAACCTCAGTGTGGTTTGCTACTTATATTGGTAAATAAATATTACTTGATTTCGTTTATACTAGTATTAGGCATATTTAAATGAATTAAAATTTACCATCTTTAATATATGATATAAATTCTTTTCTTCCGTAGGCTAAAAATAATACGTATATAAAATTAAGGTCAAAATATACACAAAGTTTGATCAGTATAAATCTTTTAACTCTTCGTAGAGATGTGATAAACATCCCATCTCTACTTATTTTTAACTTCCCGGTTAGCCTTAATAGTTATTTTCTCAATTGTTGAGGTGTGAATTATGAAACAAGCGTTAACAAAACAAGCATTACTAAAAATTTTAGTAATCGATGACCATGAATCAGTATTGGGTGGAACTATAGAAGTGTTACGAAAAAAATATGTAGATGCTGAGTTTTTGACAGCTGTCACAGCTCAAGAAGCACTTTCTCAAGTAGCGAATCTGCAACCTGATCTAGTAGTTATGGATCTTTCTTTACCAGAGAGTCCAGGAAAAATGGCGCGACCAGATACAGGTGTAAAATTACTCAGAAACTTAATGAAAAACCATATAAATTTAAATATCGTAGTCCAAAGCGCTCATGTAAGAACATTAGTCCGAATCAGACCTGATATTGATATTCATAAAGGAGGTTTTACAGTCGCAGATAAAAGTCTTTCTAGCCAAGAAATGTTAACTAGAGTAGATTGGGCATTACAGGGATTAACTCATACAAAAGATATTAAAGGTGTTCATTACGGATTAGAAGTAAAACCAGAATGGTTAAGAGTGCTAACTCTCGCATTTGAAGAAGGATTAACAGATAAAGCGATCGCAGAGCGAATGTGTGTTGGCGAACGCATGGTACGTCATTATTGGAGCAAGCTGCAAGATGCTTTAGATGTTTATCCTGAAGATGGAAAAAATATGCGAATTCAAACAGAAATGCGAGCCAGAGAAGAAGGACTAATTGATTAATTGGGGAATGGGTAACGGGGATTGGGGATCAACAATAAACAATAAACAATAAACAAGAAAAAATAAATAAATGCAGGCTGAACTGTGGAGAATCATTAAAGAGCAAATAATTATTTGGCGTGTAGGCCTATTACCAGGAATGACAGTCATAGCACTGGTAATAATTACTCGTTTTAGTGGTTATATGCAGTCTCTAGAGTGGTTAGCCTTTGATAATTTTCTACGTATACGTCCTGCTGAACCGATTGACGAACGTATTGTGATTGTCGGAATTAATGAAGAAGATATCCATAGTGTTGGAACATATCCCATAACAGATAAAGAAATAGCAGCACTACTAAGAAAACTAAATTCTCTTGCGCCTAGAGTCATTGGTCTTGATATAGTCAAAGATTTACCTGTTGAACCTGGACATGCTGAACTCGTTAGTGCATTTAAGGATATTAAAAATTTATTTGCTATTGAAAAAGTATTACCAGAAAAAATTGCTCCTCCGCCAACATTACCGTCAGAACAAGTTTGTTTTGCAGACCAAATTATTGATGCTGATGGTAAATTACGACGTAGTTTATTAGGAACACCAACAGATCAAGAATACAAGTTTTCTTTGTCTGTTTGTTTAGCAAAAACTTACTTAGCTAAGGAAGGTTATAGTCTAGAGAATGGTATTCGTGATCCTGAAGCTATGAGGTTCGGAAATATTGAACTACCCCGGTTTTTGCCTAATTCTGGGGGATATGTCAGAACTGATGCTGGTGGAGTACAGATACTACTCAATTTTCGCAGTGGTTCAAAAAGATTTAGAATTTTATCTCTGAATGATATTAAAAACGGAAGATATCAGCCGCGGTGGATACGCGATCGCATTGCAATTATTGGTGTAACTGCTCCTAGTGTCAAAGACTTCATCACTACTTCTGCTGTCACATCCATAGAACCTGCTGAGGGACGCATTTATGGAGTGGAACTTCAAGCACATACAAGTTCTGCAATCATTAGTGCTGTGCTAGATTCTAGACCACTTTTGCATACTTGGACAGACTGCTGGGAATATGCATGGATCATAAGCTGGGGGATTTTAGGAATTGCTTTTGCTAGACTTACCAAGTCCCCATGGCGAAATCTTGTCGCTGTTGTGATTGCTAGCACCATTTTAACAGTTGTTAGTTATTTACTTTTGTTGCTTTGGGGTTTGTGGGTTCCACTAATACCAGCAATTCTCGTTTTAAATTTGAATGGTTTTACAATGACGGCTTTATATCAATATGATCAAGCATTGCGTTCTCGAATCGAAGCCCGTCAAGCCCTAATAGAACGTACTTTTGAAACAATTCATAACGGCCCATTGCAAACCCTAGCTAAAGCATTGAAAAGAATTCGCGAACATGATTTATCGCCAGAAGAATTACTACCAATACTTGAAAAAGATTTAGAAAAATTAAACTATGAATTACGGGGAATATATGAATTTTTACAAAGAGAACCTCTAACTCAAGATAGAAGTCTTTATTTAGGAAAAGGTTTATTGTTAAATTTACAAGACCCTATTCATACAGTTCTCTATCAAGTTTATGACCATACATTACAGCGAGAATTTTCCTGCTTTAATACACTTAGGATAAAAATAGTAACATTTGATCCTATTGATGATTATCACTTAAGTATTGACCAAAAACGTGGACTCTGTAGATTTTTAGAAGAAGCTTTGTGTAATGTTGGTAAGCACGCCACAGGTGTAACTCGCTTAGACGTAAGTTGTACCCAAAACGAAGGGTGGTACACTTTGAAAATTGTCGATGATGGCTTAGGTAGCATTTCTTCTAAAGAAGGTCGGGGAACACAACAGTTTAGAGATTTAGCTAGACAGCTCAAAGGAAAATTTACGCGATCACCTCTTTCTCCTCGCGGTACTCTTTGTGAATTATCTTGGCCTGTACCAAAATTAGGTTTTTGGTAGATGTTTTTATTCTTAATAAAAACATTTTTTATGTATTTTTCTGCAATATAAATGGCTCAAATCTGAAATGAATTTAGTCATTTATTAGTAATACAATTAAAGGGGATTCTGTAGCGTGGTTAACAAAATACATCTCTCGTAAGTACTGGTAATAGGTAATGAGGTATAACCAATTGCTAATCTTCTATGGTTAATGGCAATTAATCATTAGCAATTACCAATTACTAACCAGCTACGATCTACCAATTAGTATATTTTTTTTTAGTGCAATGCCAAGAGGGAAAAATAATGACTCACATACAGTGGCTCTTGCACAAAGTTTTTAATCTTAAGATTTTAACAATTTGTGCTTTGACCATTCCCTTCTCATTTAACCAGGTAACTTTAGCTGCATATAAACCCCCCCCAGATCAAAAACCACCAAGTGGTTATACAGAATCATCGGGAACTAGGGGAACATGCAAAGCTAGTGATGCTGATTCTATAACCCTGCTTGCTCCTGTTACACACATTGGACAAACCACTTCAACCCATCCTACTTTCGCTTGGTTTGTACCTCATCACCAACAAATCCCGCTAGAATTTTCTATTTATGAGTTAAGCAGTAACGAGCAACCGAAACTAACTTATAAATCTCGATTACAAAGTTCACCAGGGATTATGAAACTATCTGTCCCAGAAAATTTGCCTGGTTTAGTCTTAGGTAAAAATTATATATGGCAGGTAGAAATTTTATGTGATTTTAACCATCCTTCACGCAATTTACTTGCGACAGCAGACATTGCTATTGTACCCATACCAGCCAGTTTGCAAGATGCACTCCATCGAAAACGCGATCGCACCCAAAGAGCTAGCCTCTATGCTGAAGCCGGGATGTGGTACGATGCCTTGGGTGAAGCTTTAGCTAACAGTAGTAATGGCCAGTTGGGAAAACTGGCAGTCAATTTATTAAAAGACCTAGCTAACTTAGAAAAGTCACCACAAATTAAAGATGTATATCTAATTGCTTTAGAAAAACATGAGTGAACTACCCACAGTTGGCTTCGCCTGAACTGTGGGCTTCTGTACTCACAGGCGAGTGCCTTATTTGGATTTTGGTTGTTTCCCTGTTCTCTATTCCCTGTTCCCTATCTCTCAATACGGTTCGGATAAGACAAATCTATTGACATTTAAACCCCGTAGAGACGTTGTACTGCAACGTCTCTACATGACCAAATTATGACGAAAAATTCTTAACCAAACCGTATTGCTCTATCTCTACGAATGAATTTAATTTTATTCAGCTACTGATAGCGTTTTTTTCACTACAACCAATTGCCTAGAAGAATAAAAGGCGCCCAATAATAAGGATGAGCATATTTTTTCCCTAAAGCAATCAGGTCTTGCTGGGCTTTCTGCAAAGCTTCTGCTTTACTGAAACCGTATTGATACCAGTATTGATAAAATTTTGTGACTAAAATCTCTGTAGCTGCATCATCGATTGACCACAGAGAAGCAAAAGTACTTCTCACACCTGCGGAGACTGCCATACTAGCTAGACCCAAGTTAGTATTATCATTCCCACGGGCAGTTTCACAAGCAGTTAATAACAATAAATCAACTGTACTTATACCTTGTGAGACATCTTGAATGATACGATACAAGTCTCTAATGGTAAGCTTTTCGTTGTTACCGATGATCAGAAATGTATCTTCGGGAGCAATACCAAATTCAGCATGAGTAGCAATATGAACTATTGGATAAACACTGCGGTGGAGTTCTGCTTGCAAGCGATCGTGTGTAAAATTCTGATCTAATAACTGTTTGCTACCTGGTATCAACATCAAAACCTGTTTGATTTCTTGCTTGATATTACTCAAAGCTTTATATATGCGGCCATCCACCTTTGCATCTTGAGTCAACCCCACAGCTAATGCTCTGAATTTTTCAGATTTGAGTTTGAATGGATCTGTCAAACTTAAACTAAGGGTAGATGCAATCGCATATTTTTGAATTAGAAAATTATTACCGTCATTTAGTGCTGCCATTGGTACACTACGGAGAAAATTGTCTGGAATAAAAACTAGTGTTTTAACTTGTAGTGACTCTAAATCAACAGCAAAAGGACGAATAATCAAATCATATAGCTTTTGTGCCTGGCTGCGATGATAAAGGATGTCACTACGTCTCTCTAGCCCAAGGCGAAATTTGTTGATTTCATCTTTGAAGCTTTGACGATCAAGTTTAATCCATTCTAATTTGGTTTCACCATTAGGAAGATAAACTACAATCGCGGTACGGTCTTCTAATACTATTGACCAAAATACAGCCGTAATTGTCTTAACACTTAGTAAATCGGCTTTGGCTTGATGAAGTGTGATTGCAACATCATCTTTGCGGAAATAATTTCGGATTTCTGCTAGTTTCAGAGCATCAAGGCTAGTGATTACAGAATAAAGATGACTTGATTCACCCTCATCATCTTCTAGAGTTAACTTCAGTGCGATCAACTCGTGATAAATCCATTCCAAAGTATCATAAGGGTCTAGCTGTAAGTCTGGATGAGTAACAACTATCTGAGTGTAGATATTTTCGAGAGTAGACACAGCTTGTTCATAAGCTGCGATCGCTTCCCTTGGTCGATTTTGTGATTTTAAAATTCTTCCTGTTTGCCAATACCATAAATACAAACTATCTTGAGCATTCGGTTTTATTTGTGCAGCTTGTTGTGCTTGTTGCGTCAATTTTAGTGCTTGCTCATAGTCGTGCTTACACTCATAGATATGACCGAGATGACCAAAAGCAAAAGATAAAGCACGATAGTTTGGCAAATTTTGAGCAATTGATATAGCTTGATTGAGTAAATCAATCGCTTGTGATTCTCGGTAATTAGCTGGACATTTGGCAAAATCCAAATTTTGTTCAGATGGTAAATATTGCAATACTTCAGACAAATTAATAGCTGCATAAGCTTTAGCATCGGAAATTGGTAAACGTTCTAACAACCATAAAACTAGTTGTAATTTTGCCGTTACTAATTGTGATTTGCCAAGCCGATTGGCAGGTGGAATCGAATCGATTAATAAGTTAATCTCGTTAATCTTATCTTTGTATGTTCGAGAAATGTTTGAACTATCCTGGAAAGCCGCTAAAGCTTTTAAATCAAATTGCTGTGCTTGCTTTTGAAAATCTTGAGCTTCATTATTATCATCTGTATTCAAAGCTGTTTTGGCATATTTATAATTTTTTTGAGCCAAATTTATATAAGTAATTCCCAATTGATTTAAAGCAGCAGTTTGATATGCTACATTATGACTATCCTGAGCAAGTTTAATGCTAAAATTTAAATCGCTAATCGCTTTGTAATAGTTACCTGCAATTCGATGAGCTTCACCTCTAACACGTAAAGCAGCAGACTCTAAACCATCATCATTGTAACTATGAGCAATTTGTAAGGCAATTTCAGAAAGCATCCTCGCCTTATTAGGTTTACCCAAGCTATTATATGCTTGCGCTTGTTCGATGATAATTAGTCCAACCTTTGACCAGTCGTTAATTTGACGATAGTAGGCGATCGCTTTTTTCGACTCACCTATTTCGTGATATACCCTTACCAAATTCTCGACAATGGTTGTATTTGCAGCTATTTGTCGATGTGCGATCGCACCTTGCACATTTCTGGCTTCATATCTTTTCCAAGCTTGTTCTAGTAGCTGACTAAAATCACTAGCTGGAGCGAGAAAGTCCTGATTGTATTCATTTTTAACTATTGTTTGTACCGGGATTGCTTCGCTAAATATTCTTACCCATGACGGAAAATATTTTATGCACAAGCCACAGGCAAAAATGCATATAAATAAAAACTGCAATAAGCGTCGGATATTTGATACCCGATGTCTGCTTAACATAAGGCAATTTTAGTCGTAAATCTTAACAAGTTATTTGAGCTAACGTGCCAATTAATTTACTTATTGCTCCAAAAAGACTATTTTTTAAATCTAACGTCTGTTTCCAAAGAAAAATCGCTGATTTATAAATATTATGTAAATAAACTACTATCAAATGTAAATTATTTGTATTTATTTAGCAGTTTGCGATCGCTCTGGAGAAATTGATGAAGAGATTTTTGCTTTCGATGATGATTGGAGCAACAGCACTCACACTTATTAGTTGCAGCACTGTCACTACTAACCAGTATGAAGCCACAGCGTTAACTACTTACACGTGGCAAGTTAAATATGCATACGATCTCGCTAATGAACCATCACCACGCTTTGAAACCTTTGCCACAGCTTCTTTGCTAAATCGTAATGGGATTAAGCCTCCTGGAGCAGTGATCGGCCCTGATGACAAGGGTTTATGGTGGCCTACTTTACCACCACGACCTTCAGTGTCAGAAGTAGAACAACGAAAAAAACCTCAAGAACAAGCAAGTACACCCGAAATCTTAAAAGCTGTAGAGTATAAGCTCACGTATACAGTAGATTCTCAACAAAAAACTTTACCCACAAACTACGAAGTTTATCGGCAAGTAGTTAAAGCATACCCATCAAATACTCCTCTCCAGCTAACTTTGGGTGTAGATAATAACTCTGTCGAGAAAGCTGAAGTCGCTAAGTAAAATTCCTAGTTTCTCCCATGTCCCCCGTGTCCCTTATCCTCCTTCGGTGGTGTAGCGATATCCCTAACCTCTTAATATCAAGCAAATTAAAGCCTAATTTGATACTATTAGCTGGTTCGTTTATCTGCACAATTCCATCTATTTGAATTGTGCGATCGCCAGGTAAAGAAAGCTGGATTTTTTCTGGTCGTAAACTTACAGTTTCACCATCCACACTCAAATCAAAGTATTTGATTTTGCTACGAACAAAATCTGAGGTCAAGGCGTGGTTAATATCTGCTTTTTATTGTTGACCAATCGAATTATAAACCACGTCTACTTTGAGAACTGTAGTTTTGTAGGTTGGGTTACACTCCGTTCCACCCAACCTACATAATGTCCTTTTTGAAAAACTCCTCTTTTCAAGATGGACGAGGTTTAAATAGGCATTAGATAATATCAATCAAGATTTAAATGCAACACGCTTGGTGTTAACGATAATTGTAGGCTGGGTTGACAAACAAAACCCAACCTACGCAAAATCAAGTTTTTAACTGCTCTGTATTGAGAGCGATCGCTTACCAAATTTACCAAGCGATCCTCCTCATCCAAACTTCAAGCTACCCCATGTTGCTTAAATCTGATAGGTTTGTAGTAAGCAATGCGCGTGCTTACTACAAACTCTCTAAGACTTACAGGAAATATTGGCATATCCAGAACGAAACGATCGCACACTTTCCGCTTCTGGGTTGTATTGATGTCGCCAGCTACAGCCCATATCATTGCTGAGGACATGAATTGAGATAGACGGTGCAAATTGTGTGGTAGTTTTTACTGTATGAATGTCATTGTCAGGAGGCAAAAGCTGATAGATGCTACCTGCTTTGAGTTGCTGTACTGCTACTACTTCTAATTGAGCATGTCCGGGGATATTCCCTTGATCTACACGTCGGTAAACCGTTTTCTCTTGTTTGCCTTTATACAAACCAACCAACCCCCAACTTTGATGATCGTAAATCGGTGTAGAAGATCCGGGGGGAATAACTAAACTAAAAATAGTCAAAGAACGGTCTTGAGAGCGATACAGTAACCATTGACCGATGCCACCACCTATATTACTGTCAAGATTGGGTTGAGCAAAATTGCTTGGTAGCCAACCCTCTGTTTTTAGCAATTCTGAAAAATAAGGTTCCAAGGTGCGGAGTATATCTGCGTGTTCTGCTGTGTGCAAGCTGATTTCACGAGCGATCGCAACGAATTGTAGCAATTCTGGACTATCGATAAACCATTGATCTGCTGTCGATGCTTCTAGAGGGGTAGTGTAAATCATAAGAAGTAATAAACGAAATCATACGAAAGAAGCGAGAATGCCCTATTCTGGGTAACTAACAAACCCCCTGTTACCTCATCTATCAATATACTACTATATACTACTATTTTTATAAAAAACGGTAAATCGATAGATAATTGAGTTTTTCTCATCTATAGAGAATATTTCCATCGGTAGCGATCAAAATCAAGTGCTTTTGTTTTTGTTGAGCAAAATACGTCAGACTATTAAATTAATTCAAGTCCTATTCAAGCACTCAATTGAAGAAAATGAGGAGATTACAAATCAATGTTAATGCGTAAATGGTATAAATGGAGTCTATTGCTATTGGCTACTCTTCCCTTGATTTTGTCAATGAGTGCTTGTACTAGCAGATCAAGAGGTAGTACTAGCCGCTTAGATACAATCAAAAATCGTGGCAAGCTGATTTGTGGTGTTAGTGGACAATTACCAGGATTTAGCTATGTCAAAGCCAATGGCGAATATGCAGGATTAGATGTAGATATTTGTCGAGCGATCGCAGCTGCTATTTTTAATGACCCGAAAAAAGTTGAATTTCGCAACTTAAACGCCAAAGAACGCTTTACTGCTGTGCAAACTGGCGAAGTAGATATTCTTAGCCGTAACACCAGTTGGACTATCAGCCGTGACACCTCTGTAGGTTTAGAGTTTGCACCAGTAGTGTTTTATGATGGTCAAGGCATCATGGTACGTAAAAATAGCAACATTAAAAAGCTGGAGGATCTCAAGGGTAAATCCATCTGTACTCAAACTGGAACTACCAATGAACAGAACCTCAGCGACCAAATGCGACAGAGAGGAATTACTTACAAACCACTGGTTTTTGAAGATGTAAATACTACTTATAGCACTTATGAACAAGGTCGCTGTGAAGCTATCACTTCCGACCGTTCGCAGCTAGTTTCTCGGCGTAGCGCCTTCTCAAAACCTGATGACCATGTGGTGTTGGATGTAGTACTTTCTAAAGAGCCTTTAACACCCGCAGTCGCTAATGGAGATTCTAAATGGTTCGATGTTGTTAAATGGACTGTGTATGGTTTGATAAATGCAGAAGAATTAGGTGTGAGTTCGCAAAATGTTAATCAATTAACTAATAGTAGTAATCCAGAAATCAAACGGCTTTTAGGAACAGAAGGAGATTTAGGAAAAGGCGCTGGTCTTTCAAATGATTTTGTCGTCAGAATTATTAAAACTGTGGGAAATTATGGTGAAATTTACGAGCGTAATTTAGGTAAAAATTCAGATTTAAAACTAGATAGAGGTTTAAACAGACTTTGGAATAAAGGTGGAATTATGTACGCTCCGCCATTTAGATAATTTCAAAATTCTAGAAATCTGTGGATTGACCTTACAAAATCAATCCAAAATCCAAAATCTATAGACGCACGAAGTGCGGCTACTCCACAGAGTAATCTAAAATCCAAAATTAAATGACTCCTATTTGGTTTAATCGTAAGTTTTGGGCTATTGTTGCTCAACTCAGTGCTGTTTTTATTGCAGTTGCGATCGCACTCATATTATGGATAAACCTGACAGATAATTTGCAGCAACTTGGTATTCAATTGGGGTTTGATTTTCTCAATTCTCAAGCTTCTTTTGATATTGGTGAAACTCCCATTGCTTATCAAGCTTCTGACCCCTATCGTCGGGCTTTATTAGTAGGTTTAATCAATTCTGTGCGAGTGATCATCTTTGGGGTTATCCTGGCTACAGTTATTGGTATCATCGTCGGTGTTGCACGACTATCTGATAATTGGTTAGTGCGGAGACTGGCTTTAATTTATGTAGAAGTTCTGCGTAACACACCTTTACTTTTACAATTGTTCTTCTGGTATTTTGCAGTATTTTTAAGCTTGCCACAAGCAGAAAAGACAATTTCGCTTTTGGGATTAATTGAAATTAGTAATCGGGGAGTTTCCTTTCCTTTCGGGATTCAATTTTCTCCTGAATTATCAACATTAGCTCTTGGCTTGACTTTGTACACCGGATCTTTTATTGCGGAAATTATTAGAGCCGGAATTTTATCAGTATCAAAAGGACAATGGGAAGCCGCAAAAGCATTGGGTTTGAAATCAGGATTAGTCTTGCGTTTAGTTATTTTTCCCCAAGCTTTGCGGTTAATTATTCCACCATTAACAAGTCAATATCTGAATTTAGCCAAGAACTCAAGTTTAGCGATCGCGATTGGTTATCCTGATATTTACTTTGTAGCTTCCACCACTTTTAATCAAACTGGTCGAGCTGTGGAAGTGATGTTGCTAATCATGATTACCTATTTAACCATAAGTTTAGTTATCTCATTCATGATGAATTTGCTCAATCAGACTGTGCAATTCAAGGAAAGATAAGCAAATGTCAAATCAAAATATTCGGAAATGGCTCAAAAAGAATCTTTTTAATACCTGGTACAATAGTATATTGACTCTAGTTTGTGTTTGGTTGCTAATTTATGCAATTACAAATATCTTTAACTGGATACTTAACCAAGCACAATGGTCAGTCATTCAAGCTAATTTACCGTTATTTTTAGTAGGTCGTTATCCTGCGGAACTTTACTGGCGACTATGGTTAGTACTGGCTATTATTTTAAGTCTTTCAATAGTCTCATTGGCAGTTTTTACACAGCGTTTTGCTAGTCGTTGGAATGCGATTTTACCTATAGCATGGGCGCTATCTTTTCCAGTAGTATTGTGGTTAATTAGTGGTGGTTTAGGGCTACAGCCTGTAGATACTAATTTATGGAATGGTTTACTATTGACTCTGGTAACTGCTGTGATCAGTATCGTGATTTCTTTCCCTTTAGGTGTTCTTTTAGCATTGGGGCGTCAGAGTAAATTATTTGTCATCAGAAATTTTTCGATTCTTTATATCGAAATTGTGCGCGGATTACCATTGATTGGCATTTTATTTTTAGCTCAGGTGATGCTACCCTTATTTTTACCAATAGAATTCCGTTTAGATCGAGTCGTCAGAGGTATTGCAGGTTTAACTCTTTTTAGTGCTGCCTATTTAGCAGAAAATGTGCGTGGGGGATTACAATCAATTCCAAGTGGACAATATGAAGCAGCTAGAGCCTTGGGGTTGAATACTGTTTTTATGATGTTATTCATTATTTTACCACAAGCTTTACGAGCAGTAATTCCGGCTTTGGTTGGGCAATTTATAGGTTTATTTAAAGATACTTCCTTATTATCAATTGTGGGATTATTAGAATTAACTGGTATTTCCCGTTCGATTTTGGCACAACCACAGTATCTGAATCGTTATGCAGAAGTTTATTTATTTATTGGTTTGCTTTATTGGGTATTTTGTTATGCAATGTCCTTAGCTTCGCAGCGATTAGAAAAGCAATTGGGGATTGGGAAAAGGTAAAATGAATATACAACAGCCGATTATTATTGCCCAAGATGTACATAAATGGTATGGCAAATTCCATGTTTTACAGGGTGCTAGTCTGACGGTAAACCGGGGAGAAGTTGTGGTGATTATGGGCCCTTCTGGTTCCGGTAAATCAACTTTTATTCGTACTTTTAACGCCCTAGAAGATTATCAACAAGGACGCATAGAAATAGACGGAATTGCTTTAACGGATGATTTACGCAATATTGAAGCAATTCGACGAGAAGTAGGGATGGTGTTTCAGCAGTTCAACTTATTTCCACATTTAACAGTACTGCAAAATATAACCTTAGCGCCAATTTGGGTACGGAAGCGATCGCGCATCAAAGCCGAAGAACTAGCAATGCAATTATTAGAACGAGTCGGAATTTTAGAACAAGCGCAGAAATACCCAGGACAACTTTCGGGGGGACAACAACAACGAGTAGCGATCGCCCGTGCTTTAGCAATGCAACCCAAGGTTATGCTATTTGATGAACCAACATCTGCACTTGATCCAGAGATGGTACGTGAAGTTTTGGATGTGATCAAAACTTTGGCTGCGGATGGAATGACGATGGTAGTTGTCACCCACGAAGTCGGGTTTGCAAGGGAAGTAGCCGACCGAGTTATTCTCATGGATGGGGGTGTAATTGTAGAAGTCGCTACACCCGCAGAATTTTTTCAAAATCCGCAGCAGGAACGTACCCGCAAGTTTTTGTCTCAGATTCTTTAAAAGGAATCGCGGATTTTCCTAACGCAGACGCACTCGCGTTCGGGAATTAATTTAGAATACGATTCAGTTAAGGTTTTTGGTACAAAAAATGGTCTTAGAGTAGAGACCGTAAATTTACGGTCTCTAAGCGTATTGACCCATAATCCATCTGTTACCGTGAACATTCAGAAACATATCTAATGGCTTAGTACAGTTTTGCTTAAAATCGTAGCTTTTTAAACGCAGAGGCACGCGGAGGGAAGCGCGGAGGTTCGCAGAGTTTTTTTGCATAGAATTCGCTACGAATTTGTGAAATATTGTACTTAGGACGGAAAAATAGCTACTGCCGTACTAGCTTCTTGCATCTTTCTATCTGCTGGCTTGGATGAGGTGCGCTTAGTCTTTGTTGCCAAAATTATAGACAAAAGCTTAGGGAAGGCAATGCAAATTACAGTACTAATCAAAGTCAGGAGCAAACCATCTATTGCACCCATATAGAAATCTCCTTTTTCATTTTGTATCTGTTTACTCTATTGTTAAACTAAATTTCTCAGATTGATAGAGTATATTGTTTTGAATTTCTTTTGGTTAACATAAGCTATTTTTAATTTTAATTTTTATTGAGATTTTAACTCTATCTCAAGGTATTGTAGAAGGCGATAAGATAGTGTAAATTTGAAGCGTCCGTATTTTTTAGTATTTCACAAATTTAAAAAAAAAGCAATATTAAACTTTAAATTTTAAGTTAGGCATTAAACTAGATAGTATTCCTAAATTATTTGCTGAACAACAAGATCCCCGATTTCTTAAAGAAGCCGGGGATCTTGATATTTCAATATTTACAAGTCAGAGAGGATTGTTATAGATAAAATTAAATGATTAACATAGATTTTACTGAAGATGATGTTTTGAGTAATAAATATAATTTTTGAGAAATCAAGCACAGATTTAGCTAATACCCCAATCACCAATCACCAATTAACAATTAACAATTAACAATTAACAATCACTTCAGTTTGGTGAACATCTTCCACAGAAACGAGGACTAAATTTACACGATGGACCACCTGTGATTGCATAAGAAGTACAAAAAGGAAAGCTAGTAAGTTTCTGTTGAGTTTTTCTTGGGGTAGAAGCTTTCTGCAATAGTCTAATAGGTTTGATTTTTGGAGCGGTAATGATACTTAAAAGCCGGGGAAATGTTAGGCAGACAATGGTGCTAATTAGAGTCAGCAATATAGCATCTATGCGAGCCATAGGTAATCACCTCTTCCTTTTTGATGGGGTTTGGATAATAGGCGTCTATTGTTTTTAGTTAGTAAAAAGACTTATTTCAACCAACTAAAAACCAAAGTTGGTATTGCTTTTTGTTTATCTTAATTCATTATACTATAGATTTTTTTATATATCTACATCAAATCCTCAAAAATTTTTCAGACAGAATCAATAGTGTCTGTTCAGATTGGGTATCTTATGCTGATTGCAGCATAAGCTGGAAAAATAAACTCTTGATTACTTAATCTATAGTGTTATGCCAAAAACTCTTGTAGAAAATGCTTTTCTTGCCAATATCACTGCACAAGAACGCCAAGTGACTAAGGATTTACCAGATTATTATGGCGTGGAGTCATTACCAGAAATTTGGCCTTTAGCGGCACAAAGATTTGGTAATATTGTTGCCCTTCGTGATCCTCATGCTAAACCAGAATTAGTGTTCACATATACTCAACTAAACCAGCAAATTCAACAGTTTGCAGTTGGATTACAGGCGTTGGGGGTACAAGGAGGCGATCGCATTTCTCTGATTGCTGACAATAGTCCCCGTTGGTTTATTGCTGATCAGGGAATTATGACGGCTGGTGCGGTGGATGCGGTGCGGAGTTCCCAAGCCGAAACAGAAGAATTACTCTTCATTTTGACTAATAGCGGCAGCACAGCGCTCGTAGTGGAAGATGTAAAAACACTTAACAAACTACGCTCTCGCCTGCATGATTTGCCAATTCAATTTGTGATTGTACTCAGCAACGAAGCATTACCAGAAGCCGAAACCCCCAAGCTGTATACATTCAACCAGTTGCTAGAAATTGCTGCGAAGCATTCCTTGCAGCCAGTAAAACGCAACCCTAATGATCTGGCTACCCTGATTTATACCTCTGGAACAACAGGTAAACCAAAGGGTGTAATGCTGACTCATCGTAATTTGATGCATCAAATCCTAGCTTTACCAGCAGTTGTCCAACCCCAACCCGGAGATACTGTTTTGAGTATTCTTCCCACGTGGCACAGCTATGAGCGTAGTTGCGAATATTTCCTACTTTCAGTTGGTTGTACTCAAGTTTATACCAACCTCCGCTCCATCAAGCGAGATTTGAAGGAATATAAACCTCATTATATGGTAGCTGTACCGCGTCTTTTAGAATCTATTTATGAAGGAGCGCAAAAACAGTTCCGTGAACAACCAGCTTCTCGCCAACGGTTGATTAACTTCTTTTTTGGCATAGGCGAGAAGTATATTAAAGCACGGCGGACTTTCACGGGATTGAATTTACAGAATCTTAATCCTGGCATAAGCGATCGCTTAACAGCTCGTTTACAAGTTACCGCTTTATCGCCTTTGTATAGCTTGGGAGAAAAACTAGTTTATAGCAAAGTCAGGGAAGCAACTGGCGGACGAGTCAAACAGATGATTAGCGGTGGTGGTGCGCTTCCCAAGCATGTAGATGACTTTTTTGAAATTCTTGGTGTCGAGATTTTGGTGGGCTATGGCTTGACAGAAACTTCCCCTGTCACCCATGCACGGCGTTACTGGCGGAATTTACGCGGTGCAGCTGGTCAACCTATACCAGGTACAGAAACAAAAATAGTCGATCCAGAGACTAAAAAAGAGCTATCAACGGGAGAACGGGGTTTAGTATTACTGCGGGGGCCACAAATTATGCAAGGTTATTACCAAAATCCCGAAGCCACAGCCAAAGCCATTGATCCAGAAGGTTGGTTTGATAGCGGTGATTTAGGTTGGTTAACACCAGAAAATGACTTAGTTCTGACCGGACGAGCCAAAGATACGATTGTATTAACGAATGGGGAAAATATCGAACCGCTACCGATAGAGGATGCTTGTTTGCGATCGCCCTACATCGATCAGATTATGCTGGTTGGGCAAGATTGTAAATCTCTGGGTGCTTTAATTGTTCCTAATTTGGAAGCTTTAGAAAAATGGGCAATTTCTCAAAACCTCCAACTAGATATAAAGGATGAAAATGTTACTTCGCCTACCAGTCAAAAAATAAACCTGGAGAGTAAAATAATCCAGGATTTATTTCGGCAAGAACTAAATCGGGAAGTGCAAAACCGTCCAGGTTACAGACCAGACGATCGCATCGGCCCGTTCAAGCTGATTCTTGAGCCATTTTCCATCGAAAATGGCATGATGACCCAAACTCTGAAAATCAAGCGGCATGTCGTGATGCAGCATTATCACGATATTATTAACGGAATGTTTGCCTCATAAGTCCACTGCAAACTATCAAAAAACGTGAACTCTTTTATGGATGTCTCCAAACCTCAACTGCTTTTAAAGCGCGTCGTCAACATTAAAGCCATTGTCACTCCCTTGTGGAAAGAGGAAGTGCAACAGCAACTGCAAGCGCAAATTAATCAAATTGACCAGCAATTGCAACAGTTGGACATCCAAGGGCAACGGGCAGTAGCAGAAGTACAAAAGCAAAATCTGCAACCGCCCGGTCCCCAAGCCCTCCAACAAATTGAGAGCATTCAATACCAGGTCAACCAAAAGAAAAGCGAACTGCTAGAGCAAAAAAATCAAAGTCTGCAAAATCTCCAGCAAGTGCAGCTTTTAGAGTTAGACCAAGAAGTCAATCAATTTCAAATGGAAGGCTTTTTCCGTGTTGAACCAGGGGATAACTTAATTAGCAAAATGCAGGTCGAAGTTGTACTACGCGATGGTGTTGTAGAAGAAATTCGCGGCGACGTCTAACTCGATTCTAAATCAGTTAACAGTTAACAGTAAGCAAACAAACCTGATAACTGATAACTGATAACTGATAACTGATAACTGATTCCTGTAAACTCCTTACACCACACTTGCTTCCTCCTCACTGCTTGCTCCTCGCTGATCGCTACTGTCATCTAAGCGTATCTACTGGCAAATTACTTTGACCAAATTTTGTTGACCCTGGTTTGAGAAACATTTCTCTTGGGAACCAGCCCAAACAATTTGCCACAGAGGAGGAGAGCTAGCCAACAGCGATCGCCCGAAGCTGGTCAATTCAACTCGGTACTTGACACTGCCGACTTCTGTGTTACCAGAATCATCAGTTTCGACGATTGTTACCAACGCCTGGTTCGGTTGCGGGTAATATACCTCTACCTTGCGCCTTCCTTGTTCTGCTTCACTGTTATCAAAAGCATCAAGAGCCAGAGCAGCCGGATCAGTACCTTGAAGAACAGACTTAATCGTGTCTAAAGGTATGGTTTTATACTCAGCTCGTTCAGGATTAGTCACAATCTCCTGAGCAGCAGCTACGGCGGCAGAATGCTGCTGTGGTTTAGTGCTATTGGTGATCAGTGCATTTTGCTGGCGATTGTTTAGATACACTCCAGCAATTGCAGTGGCGAAGATACTTAGTATCAAAATTACCAAAATCTTCAACTTTGCCGACATAAAAAGTTAAAAAGTACTTTCAAACAGTTTATCTATCACTTTTGCATTTTAGATTGAAGGATTACTCTATTTCCTCTTACTTTTGAGTAATTATTCTGATGTAAGCAGCCGTGATAAGAAATACAAATTAATAGACTCGCAGGTAATAGAATAGTTCCTCACGTCGGTCGTCAAGATACAATTCGATCTGGCATTAATTTTGTTAAAGTCTATAATTTATCGATTTGCCAAACCCCATTATGAGCATTTACGAAGTATTCATGCCCGCGCTTAGTTCCACTATGACCGAAGGAAAAATTGTCTCCTGGGTCAAATCTCCGGGCGACAAAGTGGAAAAAGGCGAAACAGTGGTGGTTGTCGAGTCGGATAAGGCAGATATGGATGTGGAATCCTTCTATGAAGGATATCTGGCCAACATCATTGTGCAAGCTGGTGAAACTGCACCAGTAGGAGCTGCGATCGCCCTGTTAGCAGAAACTGAAGCCGAAATTGAAACAGCCAAGTCTCAAGCTCAAGGCAGCGTCACTGCAAAACCTGAAATGACTGCTACTACTGCTTCCACAAAAACCGCAGATCCAGCCGCTTCCTTAACACCTGTCTTGGCGACTCAAAACGGCTCCAACCATCGCTCTGGGCGAGTTGTAGCTTCACCCCGCGCCCGCAAACTGGCCAAAGAACTCAAAGTTGATTTGAATAATATCTCTGGTAGTGGTCCCCACGGTCGTATTGTTGCTGAAGATGTAGAAGCAATAGTCGGTAAAGCTAGCCCCCAACCTGCGGTGGCGGCTCCCATGACCCCACCAGCAGTTGTAGCACCAGTAGCAACCGCACCAACTACAAAACCAACATCGGTTCCCACACCAGCAGTTGCCGCAGTTCCGGGTCAAGTAGTGCCTTTGACTACCTTACAAAGTGCCGTGGCACGCAATATGGTTGCTAGCTTATCAGTGCCAGTGATCCATGTAGGTTACACAATTACTACTGACGCCCTCGACAAGTTATATAAACAAATTAAATCAAAGGGTGTGACGATGACTGCACTGCTGGCAAAAGCCGTAGCCGTGACACTGCAAAAACACCCACTAATCAATGCCAATTACTCAGACCAAGGTATTGTCTATCCTGCTAGTATCAATGTAGCTGTCGCCGTAGCTATGGATGATGGCGGATTGATCACACCAGTGTTGCAAAACGCTGATCAGATGGATATTTATTCTTTATCCCGCACTTGGAAGTCTTTGGTAGAAAGAGCAAGAGTCAAAAAGCTGCAACCAGAAGAATACAGCACCGGCACATTTACACTCTCAAACTTAGGAATGTTTGGCGTCGATAGATTTGATGCAATTTTACCGCCCGGACAAGGTTCAATATTAGCGATCGGTGCATCTCGCCCACAAGTCGTGGCTACAGCAGATGGGATGTTTGGCGTGAAACAACAAATGCAGGTAAATATGACTAGTGATCACCGTATGATCTACGGCGCTCATGCTGCGGCGTTCTTACAGGATTTAGCGAAGTTGATTGAGACTAATCCACAATCGTTGACTATGTAAGGACAATTAAACTGAAAATCCGGCATTGCTGATTTCATGTATGAAAATGATTCTGCGTAATGCCAAAATCTTTGTAGAGACGCGATATATCGCGTCTCTACATCCGAATTCATACCACAATTCAGCAACGCCGAAAATCCTGTTTTAATAGCACAATAAAGACTTGGGGTTTTGACTCTCCAAGTCTTTTTTATTCTGAGGTTAGAAATCCGAACTGGACTAATACCAATTTTGGATTTTAGATTACTCTGTCGAGTAGACACTCCCTGTCTACTTGCACGCCTGTCGCTAACGCGCCTACCAAAGGTAGCCGCACTTCGTGCGTCTATGGATTTTGGATTAAAAGCCTAGATTAATAGCCTATCTTATATCTTACACCTGGAAATTTGGATGTCAATTCCGTAACTAAGTGCAAGAGGGCGCATTCGTTCATAGTTTATTATTTATGGGTTTATCTGCTCTCCCTAAATAAACAGCAATATAACTCAATACGGTTCAGTTAAGGCTAAAAACTAAAACTAGCGTAGGTTGGGTTGAGGAACGTAGACGCGCCCTGCGCGGCTTCTCGCAGAGTAACCCAACATTATCAAGGCTTTGTTGGGTTTCGCTTGCACTCAACCC
>NZ_JBHFLM010000097.1:0-4042 GCF_041928655.1 Pelatocladus sp. BLCC-F211
CTAAGAGCATGTTTGAAAAGTTTTTCGGAGTTAAAAATTATGCTAATCGCCTCACCATAATGCGTATCATGGCAAGATAAATAAAAGTCTCGGATGTTTCAGGCAACAACTCATAGTCTCGAACTAATCGGCGACATCCCATCAACCAACCAAAAGTTCGCTCTACAACCCAACGTTTTTTGAGCAAGACAAAACCTTTAGACTCTTGCGATCGCAACACTACTTGCACAATCCAACGGCAAAAATTCATCACCCACTGCATGAAAGGCTCTCCATCAAAACCACCATCCACCCAGATAGTTGTCAAGCGAGATATCTTTTGATTGGACTGTTTAACTCGTTTTAGAACTTGTTTTCCTCCTTCTCGCTCACCAAAATTGGCTGCCGTGACTAAAACTCTCAAAACTAATCCCAAAGTATCAACAGTCATAAATCGTTTACGTCCTTTGATCTTTTTACCTGCATCAAAACCAACTGACTGGCTTACCATTGCTGCGCTTTTCACACTTTGACTGTCAATGATTGCCTCGGATGGACTTGGATGACGTTGATGCTCTATGCGAACCCATTCTCTAAGACTGTCGTGGATTAAGAGCCAAGTTCCGTCTTTACGCCAATTGCGAAAGTATGTATAGACCGTTTGCCAGGCAGGAAAATCTCCTGGTAGCGATCGCCATCTCACTCCAACTACTGCGAATGTAGAAAATCGCATTGAGGACTTCCCACATATCGACTTCACGCCTACGACCACCTGGTTTCGCATCTGGAATCAGGTCACTTATCAACTCATATTGTACCAGGGTCAAGTTACTGGGGTATGCACCACGAGTGTCGCTCTCTCGGTGCTGTTTACTATCTATTCACAGCGTATACTGAGAGAGCTTTTTTACAACCTACTCGACTTTTCAAACATCCTCTAAGATATTGATATTACGAGCATTTATTGCGATACTACCACCGCCTCCAGAAGTTACATCAACTTCAGCTAAATTTTTCAGGTCTACATCGATTCGAGGAACATCACTGGGAAAATTTAAACTTAGACCCGTATTACTAAAATTAAGTACCACAGTTCCTGTACTTCCTAATCCACCTAATTCAATTTGACCTCCACCTGCACGCAATCTTCCTTCACTTAGTAAAATTCCTCCAGTTTGAACAGAATTTGGAGATATATTTCCCCCAACAAATAGTAAGCTTTTTGATTCTGGAACTGACAAAAATCCTCTACTCTCGATTGAGTTAATTGACTGATTTGCTATTTGATTAAACAAAAAAGCTGAGGGATTAATCGTCAAAACTTGGGAAGGTTGATCACCAGAGGTATTAAAAGAACCGCGATCGCCAAATTGAATACCGTTAGCGGTTGTCGCCACAAACGAAGCACCAACATCTAGACGAGCATTTTCTCCAAACACAATACCATTGGGATTCATCACAAATAAGTTGGCATTGGAACGAAAAAGATTACCATCAATTACTTGCCGAGTCCCCAAAGTGCCGAAAATATTCGAGCGATTGCTTCCCGTTACCCGTGCCAAAATATTCTGAATGTTTGGATCGAAAACAAGAAAGTAAGCACCTCGATTTTCACCAACATTCAATTCTCGGAAACTGTGAAATAAATTTTGTCCCCGTTGCGCTCCACCTATAATTAAATCGTTGGGAGTCCCCTGAAAGTTGAAGATTACCCCAGAAGCCTCAGAACCCAATGTATTATCTGGTACTATGTTACTTTGAGCAAAAGCTGGACTGATGAAAGCGGCAATTCCAACGGTAAACTGTGCGATTCCCCAGGAAAGCTTCGCTAACGCACCCAAGCATCCCAACAAAACCGAAGTAGGCGATGCTTTTTTTGAACTACAATGCGATCGCATAACTTTTCTACCCCTGCCTAGTTTTTTCACTTTCCCCACTCCCACCACTCAAAGCTCTAGAGCAAAACGCGATCGCTAAATCTGTATTTATACTGATTCCATTTCTCAGATTATCATGTGTGTACTCTGCA
The DNA here is from genome assembly GCF_041928655.1 of Pelatocladus sp. BLCC-F211. NCBI lineage: Bacteria > Bacillati > Cyanobacteriota > Cyanophyceae > Nostocales > Hapalosiphonaceae > Pelatocladus > Pelatocladus sp. BLCC-F211. Next base: position 2,009 of record NZ_JBHFLM010000097.1, read on the forward strand.
AAACACTAGAACATCCAATTTTACTTACGTAATATTTTTTGATGACTCAGTAGCTAGGATTCATGATTTTTTATTGGCAAGCTTTTTGGTAATCTATTGGATTAAAGCCTTCTGTGAGATGTGTATATTTTATCTCTGCACAGAATTTTCAAACCACAATCAGCTACAGGAGTTAACCCGTGTCAAGCCGATATCAAAAACATAGATTGATAGCATTATTCTGCGTAATCGGCTTTACTCTTTCTCTATGGTTGGGTCAGTTATCATCCACAAATTTACAGGTGCAAATAGGGGAAGTCGCAACAGCACAAAATAGTAACCCAAGTCAACTAGTTCAAAAAGGTATCGACAGTTATCGTTTAGGAAATTTTCAACAAGCGATCGACCTTTGGAACGAAGCGCTAAAATTCTACAAAAACAATCAAAACCCTGTTAGCGAAGCTATTGTCCGAGAAAATTTAGCGAGAGCATATCCACAAATTGGTCAAACAGAAGCAGCAATTACAAATTGGGAGCAAGTTATTAGCTTATATCGAAAACTTCAAAGCACTCAGCACAGAGAAGAAAAAATCGCTAGAGCCACAACTGAGTTAGCACAGGTATACAGCAGTATCGGACAACCAAAAAAGGCGATCGCATTTTTGTGTAATCCTGAAGAAAATGAGAATAATGAGGACAAGAAGAAACAAAACAATAATAATAAGAACTGTACAAAAAATAGTGTTTTACAATTTGCCCGTGATAATATCAAAGACACTAATTTAGAGGTAGCAATTTTAGGTACTTTAGGTGATGCCTATCGACTAACAGGAACAGACGATTACGAAAAGGCAATTTACTATCTTGAATCTGGTTTAAAGAAAGCAAAAGAAAAAGAAAAGAAAAATCCTGTTTATTTTACTTCACTTAACAATAGTCTAGGTAACGCCTATTTACAAAAAGCCTTATTAAAGTCGTGCTTTGAGTCCAGTCGGAAGCTTTAATGATACTTCTAAATTTAAACAATATGCCAAGGAAGAAATAAAAAAAGCACATATTCATTTACAGCAAAGCCTGACAAATGCTCAAATTCAATCTGATAAAAAATCTGAAATTAAAGCAATAGAAAGCTTAGGTCATCTATACAAAACTTTAAAACAAAAAGAATTTAAAGAAATTCTAGATACTGATAACACACTTAATAAAATTAATCCTTCCCAAGAAATTAAAAAATTATTAGGTCAAGGGAATAATATCTTAAAAGATTTACCCCGAAATCGAGAACGAGTATATACGACTATCAACTTAATCAATTTACAAAAATCAACAGAGAGAAAATGTATAGCATCAAATTTTGATAAGCAAGCTGAAGAACTACTCGATGATGCTATTAATATTGCCCAAAGCCTGAAAGATAGTCGTGCGGAGTCATTTGCATTGGGAGAGAAGGGTTATATGTACGAATGTCGTCAAGAATATGGGAGTGCGATCGCATTTACCGAAAAAGCCAGAGTCGCAGCAGAAACAGCAAAGTCTCCAGATAGCTTGTATTTGTGGGAGTGGCAAATTGGACGTATTCTTAAGGTGCAAAACCAGACAGAAGAAGCAATTAAAGCTTACGAGCGAGCAATTAATACATTAGAAGGAAGCACCCGTGCTGATATTTTAACAGCAAATCGAGATATTCAATTTGATTTTCGAGATAGCATCGAGCCAATTTACCGCGATTTAGTTGCAATGAAACTCAGTTTAGAGTCATCGGTTGAAGCATCAGGTAAATCTATTGAGCCTAAAGACGGTAAAAGTAATTTTAGTTCTATTCTTAAGACTATTGATTCTTTAAAATTAGCGGAATTACAAAACTATTTTGGCGATGATTGTAATTTTCCAGCTTTCAATCAAAGTCAAAATAGTGTAAGGATTCAGGTGTGAGGTAGTTGACAGGGGTAATGTTCATGCGAGAACATCTGTAACATGAGTAAGGAAATGCCAGGACAGCAAAGCGATGAAGAACTTTACCAATTGTCTACTGAAGAATTGGTAGAAATCATCAAG
>NZ_JBHFLM010000098.1:0-6962 GCF_041928655.1 Pelatocladus sp. BLCC-F211
ATTTAAATTGCCGCATGGCGATCGCCTGTCTGTCAGAATGCCTTGAAGCGCAAATCCCCCACACTACCCCCGCACAAGTCATGTTCAGATGTGTTTGCCCTGTCTGCCCTCCCGCGCTTTGTGCCAGTTGCGTAAGTCCTGCGAAAGAACTGCAACCATCAAAAATAATTTTTGGTGGAACAGCGATCGCAGGAATATTTTTCGGTGTATTTGCGCTTATTTACTTGTTGCAATTGCTTGGTGTTATTGGTTCTGGTGTATGAGTTATGCTTAATTGCCCGACTTTTAACTAATCATCCTGGCTACTTGGGGATTTTATCTAAAATTACCAATACTTTTGCTAAAAGACCATAGTTGAGAACCTTTTTTTATGACTGTTTCGACCAAAACCTTTTCTAATCGTATCGCTATAGTTTTCGATTTTGATGATACTCTTGTTCCCGATACCGTTGATAGTTTATTAGCCAGCTTAGGTATTGACGCTTTGAAGTTTCGCCAAGAAAAAAATCAACCATTAATTAACAAAGGTTGGGATAAAATTTTAGCTCGTTTTTATGCCCTCATTGAAGAATCAAAACGACAAAACGATAAAATCACACAAGAATATCTTGCCAAATTTGGTCAAGAATTAGCTCCTTTTGATGGCGTTCCTAAAATTTTTGACCGCTTGCAACAACGCACTCACGAATTAAATCCCAAAGTGGAGTTAGAATTTTATTTAATAACTTGTGGAATGGTAGAAATTGCTCGTCATAACTGTATTGCACCACATTTTAAAGCAATGTGGGGTTGTGAATTTTCTTATAGCGATCGCAACGGCATAGAGTTTTTAAAGAAGATTGTCACTCACACAGAGAAAACGCGCTATCTCTTCCAAATTGCCAAAGGTTTTGCTGATTACAAAGATGATGGTAAAACATTTGTATATCGAGATTTACCACCAGACGAATTACACGTTCCATTAACACAGGTGATTTATGTTGGTGATGGTGAGTCAGATATTCCCTGCTTTTCGCTAATGAATCAAGAACAGGGTACAGCGATCGCATTATATAAAGACAGCACCCCAGAAGAATGGGGACAAGAGTTAACAATTACTCAAAGTCAACGAGTTGCTAACCTCGCGCCTGTTGACTACAGCGAAAATTCAGAACTGATGCAATCTCTAACACTAGCGGTAGAAGGTCTGTGCAAACAGATTTCTTTACAGCAATTGAGCGTAGGTGAATAGATATGAAATCTCTTCACCATGTTATCTACTAGGGAGGATGAATAAAATCGCTAGAACACCTAGATTCTTAAATAAAAATATGGCGCTACGCGACCTGCTTCCTGAAAACATTAAGCAACCAGTTAGACAAGCAACTTCTCATCCTTGGGTTGAGCGATTAGCAAGATTAGGCTATGCTGCAAAAGGTCTAGTTTATTTTGTGGTGGGTTTGCTAGCAGCACAGGCTGCATTTGGTTCTGGTGGTAAAACTACAGATACTAGTGGTGCGTTAGAGACAATTGTAATCCAGCCTTTTGGAAGATTTTTACTAGGGATTGTCACCCTTGGGTTGATTGGATATGCACTCTGGCGTTTAGTGCAAACTATTCTTGATCCTCAATATTCTGGTCAAGCAATAAATGGTAAACGAATTGCCAAGCGTCTAGGCTATGCTTTTAGTGCGATCGCTTACTTCAGTTTGGCTGTGACATCTATAAAACTAATTATGGGTTCCAGTAGTAGCGATAGCGATGCTGTCGAAGATTGGACGATATATTTTCTCAGCCAACCTTTTGGACGATGGTTAGTATTACTTTTAGGTTTGACAGTGATTAGCGTTGGAATTTTTTACCTTTATCAAGCATACAAAGGTAAATTTCGTTGCTATTTTAAACTCGATCGAATGAGTCAAACTCAGCAAATTTGGGCAGTGCGTTTGGGTAGATTTGGAATTGCTGCCCGTGGCATTGTTTTTGGCATTATCGGTATTTTTATGATGCTGGCAGCAATTCAATTAGATGGCACTCAGGCTAGAGGATTAGGTGGTGCATTGGCAGTTTTGGCAAAACAACCCTTTGGCCCAGGGATTTTAGGTGTAGTGGCTTTGGGTTTGATTGCTTACGGTATCTATTCAGTTATGGAAGCTCGTTATCGGCATATTAATTGATTGGCCACAATTAAATTAATTCGTGAAAATAGGGAACAAGAAAACAATGGATGTCATGAATTCTGTTTGAGTATCTAATAATTAATAAATTGATTAATTACAAAGAACTCAAGGTAATAATATGCAAAATCTTTGGTACAAAAATGCAATTTTTTACTCCTTGGATGTAGAGACATTCATGGATTCAGACGGCGATGGTGTTGGCGACTTCCCAGGACTAACTAAGTGTCTAGATCATCTTTCTGGATTAGGAATTACCTGTTTATGGCTATTACCGTTTTATCCCTCACCCAATCGAGATAACGGCTACGATGTGATGGACTACTACAACGTCGAGCCACGATTAGGGACATTAGGAGATTTTGTCGAGTTCATCCATCAGGCAAGCGATCGCGGGATTCGAGTCCTAGTCGATCTAGTCGTCAATCATACATCCAATCAGCATTCTTGGTTTCAACAAGCGCGTTCAGATAAACACTCTAAGTATCACGATTACTATGTGTGGTCAGAAAATCCACCCGAAACCAAGCCAGGACAGATCATTTTTGCTGGAGTAGAAGAAAGTCTTTGGGAATATGACGAACAAGCTGATGCTTACTATCTACATCACTTTTACAAAGAGCAACCTGATTTAAATATTGCTAATCCTGCCGTCAGGGAAGAAATCTATAAAATCATGGGTTTTTGGCTGCAACTTGGTGTGTCTGGGTTTCGCATCGATGCTGCACCGTTTTTAATTAATCCACTTGGCATCTCAGATTGTCCAGACTTGCAAACTTTCCTCAAAGATATGCGAAAATTTATCACCTCGCGTCGGGGTGATGCTGTGCTGTTTGCCGAAGCAAACGTCAGTTCTGAAAAGATACCTGTCTACTTTGGCAGTGGCGACAGATGTCAGATGTTGTTTAACTTCTTGCTCAACCAATATATGTTTTTAGCTCTGGCACGTAAAGATTCACAAGCTTTGCGTGAAGGACTAAAGTCATTACCTGATATTCCTGGCATCGGTCAATGGTTAAATTTTGTCCGTCACCATGACGAACTCACTCTTGACCAAATTAGCGACTCCCAAAGAGAAGAAATTTTCCAGGCTTTCGCACCCGAAAAGAATATGCAAATTTTTGGTAAAGGCGTTCGTCGTCGTTTACCACCAATGTTAGGAGGCGAACGCCGTCGCATTGAACTCACATATAGTCTGCTCTTTAGCTTACCTGGGACACCTCTGCTACGCTATGGCGAAGAGATTGGTATGGGTGAAGACCTTTCGCTGGAGGGTAGAAATAGCGTCCGTACAGTGATGCAATGGTCAAATACACCCAATGGTGGCTTTTCTACTGCTGCGTCAGATGCTCTGACTCGACCTGTAATTAAAGAAGGAGAGTATGGATATGAAAGTATAAATGTAGCAGACCAACAACGCGACCCTAACTCTTTAATCAATTGGATGGAACGCATAATCAGGATTCGCAAACAATGTCCGGAGTTTGGTTCGGGTAAATGGCAAATTCTAGAAACTGATGAACCGTGTGTGTTTGCTCACTGCTGCGAGTGGGAAGGTAAGAAGGCGATCGCTTTGCATAATTTGGGCGATCGCTCATGTACAGTCACGCTAAAATCTGATGAGTACAGCCATCTGATTGATATATTTGGCGATTCTCAGTACGAACCCCTCGACAATCATTCGCCTTCCATCCCCATAGAAGCATACGGCTATCGCTGGTTTCGCGTTCAGTAATTCAACAGCTCATACCAATTCTCCTCTCATCAAGCAACAGACCCAACCCTTGGAGTGAAGATCAAGGACAAAGTGGTTTTGCTTGGTCTTGGTTGGGTGCAGCAATGCAAGCGACTCCGAGGCTTTCTTATCGGATTGTCTGCGCTTCTGGACAACGCTATCATCCGGCTATCATTGCCCAAGCTGCGGCAACTTTAGCATGACTGTTGGTAGCGGTCAAGCACTTAACGAACATATTACTGGAGAACATTGGCCTTGCAAAAGCGATCGCAATGTTCGTCTCAAAGAATGTGTCGATATTATCCGCGCACTTTGGACAGGAGAAACTGTAACTCATCACGGTTTAGTCTGTGTTGAAGAAGCAAAGCTTTATACACGTCCTCAAACACTACCTTTAATCATTGGCGCTGCCATTACCGTTGAAACCGCAGAATGGTTGGGTAGTTGGGCAGACGGGCTGATTACAATTTCGCGTCCACCAGAGAAGTTAAAAAAAGTCGTAGATGCTTTCCGTAGAGGCGGCGGGGAACGCAAGCCAATGATATTGAAAGTGCAGCTTTCTTATGAACGCGATGAGGAAACAGCACTGCAAAAAGCTCATCAGCAATGGCGCAATAATCTCTTTAAGAATATTGTAATGGCAGAACTGCGAACTCCTCGACAGTTTGACGCAGTTGGAGAGTTTGTCCAGCCAAAAGAGTTATACGAACACGTCCGCATTTCCGCAGATCCTCAGCAACATATTGAATGGTTGCACAAAGATATGGAATTGGGGTTTAACGAACTCATTCTGCACAATGTTAACCGGGAGCAACAGCAGTTTATTGAAGTATTTGGTGAAAAAGTACTGCCATCACTCACACAAACCAGAGTATCTGCAAACAACTGACTCACCTTTGTCGATCAGACCAAATAGGGAGTTGATTAACTTTCTGTAGCGTTAACTGAACGTAAGTAGTTTTGCTCGTTCCTACAAATTTTTAACTCTGATTCCTTTACTCGGACGACCGATAGAGTTGATATTGGCGGTATGGAGTTTGTTGGCAGTAATTGTAGCAGTCCGCCAAGGATTAGATATTAGCACTCGTCAAGCCGCGTTTATTTGTTTAATAGGTTGGCCCCTGATTCAGATTTTAATTGGTTTTATTCAAGTTTTGGAGCAAGAATTAGTGAAATTGGCAAACTGAAAAGAGCAGAGCAATCAGCACTTAACCCTAATATTTCCCATCGCTTTAACCAGCATACATCATATTCTCACTCTTAAGTTTTTGATTTTTCTATCTATTAATAGAAAAAACTGTATCTCAATCTCTGTAATTAGGGTGAAATATATTTTTACTATCACAACTTAAAGTCTATTGATAATTTCTCCACGAGTTTTCCACTTTTTAGATTTAACTTATAAAATGATTCATAACAAGTTACGATTTTCATTTTAATCGTTATACTCAATAAACATGAAACATCTATCGAGAAAGCTACTATTTTAGAAAAGAGATGTAATTAAATCACAGTGATAAAACGGAGTAAAAATAATATATTTACTTGTAAATATTGAGGTATTTTACCCGAATTATTGTGATTTATCTGGTTTATATGACCTCAAGAATGTTGATATTTATACTCAGGACAGATAAAAAAGTTGGCTCATTACTTCTGAGCCTAATAACTTTGTTATTCAGAAACTACCACTTTTATAAATAGTAGAGTATTAACAATGTGCAGTTTCAAAGAACTTGGAGGGAATGATGCTTAGAACTATTCCAAGAAATTGGTTCACCTGGAACTGTGAGGTTATTAAGGATGGCATATCAATCGCCGGAATCGAGTTTGCTGCCTGGACGAATACAGGGGAGCTGCTCGTTGAAGGCGATCGCTACCAAGTCCGCCGGGAATCTCTTTTCAGCGGCAACTTCTTTTTAGAGAAGGATGGAACTCAGCTTGTCAAGGCAGTAAAACCTTCTCCATTTCGTGTGTTTCAGGTTGACTACGCAGATAGAGAATATGAATTGAAAGCCGAATCAGCCTGGAAACGAACATTTCTTTTGCTCTTTCAAGGAGAAACGATTGGGGTAATCCAACCCGAACACAGTTGGACACAGCGAGCGATCATCGATTTACCAGACAAGTTTCCCCTGGTTGTTCAACTGTTTATGGTTTGGTTGGTACTGTCAAGTTTGAAACAGCAATGGAATGCGACAAGTGCTGTCTCCGCAAGTGGAGCAACCTGATATGTGCAGTGATAAAGTCTTTGTGGAGTGAACAATGCTATGAAACGCATTGAATCAAACCTGAAAACCTGGTTAATTCTCACTATACTAACTTTTTTGACGCTGATTGCCGTTTTCCTGGGACTGCCAGCACTTTTTCTCATTCTACGCATACCCTCATTTGAAATTGGTGATCGCGCGCTGTGGATTTTGCGTTGGCAGAATGATGCGAGTGGATCTGGCATCCGATTCAATCTAGTGGCCTTGTTAATCATCGCCATTATTGTTGGCTCGCTTGGACTACTCCTGAAGTCACGGGGCAGGTAACAAAACATGATACGTCCTCCGAGTTTAGACGATCGACCTGAAACTAGTTTTCATCAACGTTTACGGCTGCTTCTATTCAGCCGTACTAGTGTTGCTGTAGGTGCAATTCTATTCGTAGCAATTGGGGGAGGCGTATGGTGGGGTTGGATCTTTATCAATCAAAGGTTAGTACCCCTAGTTGAGAAAAATCTTAATCAGTTACTAGAGCGACCTATGCAAATAGGGGAAGTCGAAAGATTTTCACTTAATAGTCTGCGGTTTGGTTCAACGTCGATCCCGGCTACTTCTACCGATCCAGATCGTTTAGCAGCAGAGGCAGTAGAAGTAGGATTCGACCTCAAGCAACTGCTTTTTAACCGGACATTACAACTAAACGTCACTTTAGTTCAGCCAAATAGACATCTCCAAAAACTGCCTAAGTATCTCTGTAACTAGCTTATAGGGTGCGATCGCCAGTTTCGTAATCAGGCTAGTTTATACGATAGAATAGGGATTTGAGATATTTGTTGTTAATAATCAGACAAAAAAACGTGG
>NZ_JBHFLM010000099.1:0-12356 GCF_041928655.1 Pelatocladus sp. BLCC-F211
AAGCCTTGATAATGTTGGGTTACTCTGCGATCAGCCGCGCAGGGCGCGTCTACGTTCCTCAAACGCCAGGTGCTACAACTCTTGGGACCCCCGCAACGCACTGGCTCCCCAACCTACGCTAGTTTTAGTTTTTAGCCTTAACTAAACCGTATTGCTCTATATTGTCCGATTAATTATTATCAATCTAAAAACTCTTTGCGTGAGAGAAGAATTCTTTTATCGGTGTAAATACCAAGAATTACCGATGGTTTTTAAAATAATTATTTTGTCAAATTTTGTGATAGTAGATACATCTCATTATGGACTTATAAAAATTCAAGTTAATATCTTTAGTTAGGTGTTTTAATATAATCTTTTTTTCTTCAATAAAGTGTATATTTTCTGGCTTTTTCATAAGCTCAAATAATTTAGGAGATGCTACCCGATGTTGCAAGCAGAAGCATTCTCGGAAATACCCGAAGAAACAGGAAATTTATCAAATCGGTGGAGTCAGCAACAACCTGTACAAGACATTGCCACTGTAGTCCTTTCCAACAGAGCTACAGTTACAGTCCTACTTGTTGATGATCAGCTATTTATTGGTGAAGCAGTTACACGCACTCTCGCTACAGAAACCGATATTTCCCTACACTATACCAATGATCCTACTCAGGCAATTCAAAAAGCGATCGCCATGACTCCAACAGTCATCCTTCTAGATATGGTTATGCCTGAAATCGATGGGTTGATGCTACTGCGTTGGTTTCGCTCTTATGCAGCAACTCGTGATATTCCCATCATTATGCTGTCTAGCAAAGAAGAACCAAAACTGAAAGCAGAAGCATTCGCCAATGGCGCCAATGACTACCTGATCAAATTACCCGATGCAGTTGAGTTGATTGCCCGAATCCGCTACCATTCCAGGGCATACAATAATCTCAAAGCACTCACGACTGCAACGACTACAGCCCAACTGCAAGCACAGCAATTAGAACACACCTTACAGGAATTACAAACAGCTCAAGTCCAACTCATTCAGACTGAAAAAATGTCAAGCTTAGGTCGGATGGTTGCAGGAGTAGCCCACGAAATTAATAATCCTATTAATTTTATTCATGGAAATTTTGAACATCTTCATCACTATTTTGAATGTTTATTAAACTTAATTAATATTTATCAGCAAGAATATCCAGAGCCAACTTTGGCAATTCAAGAAGAAATTACAGTTAATAATCTTGATTTTATTATCGATGATTTACCGAAAATATTTTCCTCTATCAAGCTAGGAACAGAACGTATACGTGACATTGTGCTGTCACTGCGAAATTTTTCTCGACTAGATCAAGCAGAAAGAAAATTTGTCAATCTTCATGAGGGTATTGAAAGTACTCTATTAATTTTAAATCATCGTCTTAAACAAGGTATAGAAGTGATTAAAGAGTACAGTGATTTACCCTTAGTTGAATGTTATCCAGCCCAACTCAACCAGGTATTTATGAATATTCTTAGCAATGCGATCGATGCTTTGCAAGAACAAGAATATCAAGCTGAAAAACAAATTTTTATTCAAACTGAAACGACTGAAACAAAAAAAATAATAGTCAAAATCAGAGATAATGGCCCTGGAATCAAGCCAGAAATACAAAGCAAAATATTCGATCCTTTTTTTACAACTAAACCAGTTAATAAAGGAACAGGAATAGGATTAGCAATTAGCTATCAAATTATTGAGAAACATCACGGAAAAATCCAGGCTATATCCAAGCCTGGATTTGGAACAGAATTTGCCATTGAAATACCAATCGAACAACACTCAGAAAGTAGCAAATAATGCTTTACAGGTGTTTTGCTTGGTTGGGATTTGTGACGCTGGTTTTGAAAGAAATTGTGGAACGGTAAAACCAGCATCGGAAAATGAGTTATGAGTTATGAGTTATGAGTTATGAATTAAACCACATCTACTTTGAGAACAGTAGTTTTGTAGGTTGGGTGTAGCGACAGCGAAACCCAACATTATAGTCTGGTTAATGTTGGGTTACACTCCGTTCCACCCAACCTACATAATGTCCTTTTTGAAAAACTCCTCTTTTCAAGATGGACGAGGTTTAACTTCGGGAGCATCCCAATTTTTGAAAAAGACGTGGCGATGTTCGTAATCGCGGCTACACAAACCAAGTCCGCGAAGGCGGACTAATTCTAGCCTGCGTAGGCAGGCTTTGTCTGTAGAGCCAGTGACTTCTAGTCTGCGGGGATTTTAAACATTTGGGATACTCCCTTAACTTCTAACTCCTAACTCCTAACTTTGGTTATGCCATTTGATTTTCAATCGCCCACCGTGCTAACTCAGTACGATTATGGAGATTGGTTTTGCCCAACATGTTGGACACATGGCTTTCGACTGTACGCTGACTAACATTTAGTTCTTCAGCTATTTCGCGGTTAGCTAAACCCCTAGCGACAAACTGAACTACTTTCAATTCGGTTGGGGTTAACTGCACATCAAAGGGAACTTGAATCCGGGAACCGTTGTCTCCTCCTTTGGCTTGATGTTCTTTCCAACGAATGGTTTGCTTGAGAGACGATTCTACCTGCGCCACCAACTCTTCTGGTTCAAAGGGCTTGACCATGTATACATCAGCACCTTTATTTAGTCCTTTAACCCGGTCTGCGCTTTGTCCCTTTGCTGATAAAAATAGAACAGGAATCCAACTAGTGCGTTCGTTTTGTCGGACTTGTTCAACAAAGGTATATCCGTCCATTTCGGGCATCATCACGTCGCAGATGATCATATCTGGAACATCCTGCTCTAAAATTTCCAAAGCTTCTCGACCATTTTCTGCGGTGATGACTTCATATCCCCGGAATTCTAAGTAATCCTTCACCAGCAAGATGAGGTTAGGGTCATCATCAATGAGTAGAAGTCGTTTGTAATCTTTCATGCTGGGTTCTTTCATAGCAGTGGCACTTGTCGCGCGTAGATCCATAGGGGCCTTGTATAGCGATCCTTTTTGGTGGATGATTGTGATGTTGTGCTTTTTCCCACTTAACTTGCCTCTGTTGAGTAAATATCTCAAAATAGAAACTTACTTTCCTTGAAACTACTTAATCAATGGCAAAAGTCCAGTAAGGATACGTAGAGCAGTAGTATTTATAATGCGTTATTATATATCGGTTTTAAAGGAGCGGACAAAAAAACTTCAATAGAATAATAATCCTCCATAGATTATCAAACTTCACTAGTTTCAAGATGCTCCTAGTAAACACTTAACCCGCACTTTTGTAACTGACCGCTTCACTATATCCCTCAGATGTTAAGCTTCGATTCAGCTTCTCCTCAGCAACCACAGAGGTTTCTGACAGAGGATGAACTAAAAAGGCATATTCTTCCACAACCTTATTTATAATTAAATGTTCCTGGATAATCCGCTCGATGACTTCCGGGGTTGCTTGGCGATACCAGACACCATCCGGGTAAACCACCATTATCGGCCCAGAGCAACAAACTCGCAAGCAATTAGCTTTGGTTCGGAATATGCAACCAGGACGATTTTGTTGAGCAACATCCAACCCCAGCTCCTTCAGCCGCTTTTTTAAGTATTCCCATGCTGCTAAACTGGCTTGCTTAGAACAACATTTAGGCAATGTTTGATCAGCACAGATAAAAACATGTCGCTGAATTTTTGTTAGTCCTAAAGTTTCTATAGACTTATTTAGGGCATTATTTTCAGGTGATAGAGTTGCTTTTTGTATTTTATGGCTGAACTGGATCACTATCTTGTTACCCATCTCACGCTTTCTGATTTCTGTTCTATAACAAATTCCAAGCTTTGCAAATAAAGTTGACTATATATAACTATTCGTTACTTAAGTTGGGGATCAGGGATTAGAGATAAGGAGCAATGGGGATTGGGCATGAATCAGTTATCAGTTATCAGTTATCAGTGAGCAAATTAAACTGGTAACTGTTAACTGTTAACTGATAACTGAGAAGTTGTCCCCCTTGTCCCCGATCCCCAATCCCCAATCCCCAATTCCCAATTCCCAAAAGTTCGGGAACCCGTACAACCTAAAATATTGCCATTGCATACAGTCGTTCGCTAAATTAGCACTCAGGAGTTGAGAGTGCTAACTCTGGAGAAATTTGTATGGCAGCTGTATCTCTAAGCGTTTCTACTGTAAAACCTTTGGGCGATCGCGTATTTGTAAAAGTGAGCGCCTCTGAAGAAAAGACCGCCGGTGGTCTGTATTTACCCGACACCGCCAAAGAAAAGCCCCAAGTTGGGGAAGTTGTTGCGGTTGGTGACGGCAAAATTAAAGATGATGGTTCTCGTCAACCATTGGATGTGAAAGTAGGGGATAAAGTTCTCTACTCCAAATATGCTGGTACCGATATCAAGCTAGGAACCGACGAATACGTACTACTTTCTGAAAAAGACATTTTAGCGATTGTTTCTTAGTGATTGGTCATTGGTCATTGATCATTGGTTGGTTACAAATGACAAATGACAAGTGACAAATGACAAATGACAAATAACAAATGACAAAGGACTACTAGGAAATTATGGCAAAGCGCATTATCTACAACGAAAACGCTCGTCGCGCCCTAGAAAGGGGTATGGATATCCTGGCTGAGGCTGTGGCTGTCACCCTCGGTCCCAAAGGTCGTAACGTAGTACTAGAGAAAAAATTTGGCGCACCCCAAATCATCAATGACGGTGTGACCATTGCTAAAGAAATTGAATTAGAAGACCACGTAGAAAACACTGGCGTTTCTTTGATTCGCCAAGCTGCTTCTAAAACTAACGATGCTGCTGGTGACGGAACCACCACTGCTACCGTTTTGGCCCACGCAATGGTTAAGGAAGGCTTGCGTAACGTTGCAGCTGGTGCAAATGCCATTATGTTGAAGCGCGGTATTGATAAAGCTATCAACTTCTTGGTAGAAAAAATTAAAGAACACGCTCGTCCTGTTGAAGATTCCAAGGCGATCGCTCAAGTTGGTGCAATCTCTGCTGGTAACGACGAAGAAGTCGGTCAGATGATTGCTGAAGCTATGGACAAAGTCGGTAAGGAAGGCGTAATTTCCCTGGAAGAAGGGAAATCTATGACCACCGAATTGGAAATCACCGAAGGGATGCGCTTTGACAAAGGCTACATCTCTCCCTACTTTGCCACCGATCCTGAGCGGATGGAAGCAGTTTTCGATGAGCCTTTCTTGTTGCTCACCGATAAGAAAATTGCTTTGGTACAAGACCTCGTACCTGTACTTGAGCAAGTAGCTCGCGCTGGTCGTCCTTTGATCATTATCGCCGAAGACATCGAAAAAGAAGCTCTAGCAACCTTAGTTGTTAACCGCCTGCGTGGTGTACTGAATGTAGCTGCTGTGAAGGCTCCTGGTTTTGGCGATCGCCGCAAAGCAATGCTAGAAGATATCGCCATTCTCACCGGTGGTCAGTTGATTACCGAAGATGCTGGTCTGAAGCTAGAAAGCACCAAGCTAGATGCTCTGGGTAAAGCTCGCCGCATCACCATCACCAAAGACAACACCACCATCGTAGCTGAAGGTAACGAGCAAGCTGTGAAAGCTCGTTGCGAACAAATTCGTCGTCAAATGGACGAAACCGAATCTTCCTACGACAAAGAGAAATTACAAGAGCGCTTGGCTAAGTTGTCTGGTGGTGTAGCAGTCGTAAAAGTTGGCGCTGCTACCGAAACCGAAATGAAAGACAAGAAACTGCGCTTAGAAGACGCTATCAACGCGACCAAAGCTGCGGTAGAAGAAGGTATCGTTCCTGGTGGTGGTACAACTCTAGCTCACCTCAGCCCTCAATTAGAAGAGTGGGCAAATGGTAATCTCAAAGATGAAGAGTTGACTGGTGCGCTGATTGTTGCTCGTGCGTTGGCTGCTCCCCTGAAGCGCATTGCTGAAAACGCTGGTCAAAATGGTGCTGTCATCGCTGAACGGGTGAAAGAGAAAGAATTCAACGTTGGCTTTAATGCAGCTACCAATGAGTTCGTTGACCTGTTTGCTGCTGGTATCGTTGACCCTGCGAAAGTGACCCGTTCTGCACTACAAAACGCAGCTTCGATCGCTGGTATGGTGTTGACAACCGAATGTATCGTTGTTGACAAGCCTGAGCCAAAAGATAATGCACCTGCTGGTGCTGGCGCTGGTATGGGCGGCGACTTCGATTACTAAGATTCTGTAGTCACCTAAATTAAAAAACAGCTGCTTCCCTTGTGGAGGTGGCTGTTTTTGTTTGAACCGCAGAGGCACAGAGGACACAGAGAGTATTAGGAGAATTAGGAAATATTGTAATTATTAGTAGAGAGTGTCGATTTTCTCAACTGTGAAAAAGCCATCATTACCTATCGAGAAAACAAAGTACGGATTATCTCAGTCCGGCGATCGCGAAAAGAAGAGGTAGCCATTTATGAAAGCAACAGAAATAGAGCGATCGCACTGTTACAACTATCTTTTTGCGTCCTCTGTAGCTCTCCATGACAACCCACCCTGAATCCACACCTTTACACACTTTCAACCCTTTAACTCGCTTTTCCGACAGAGTTGAAGATTATGTTAAGTATCGACCAAGCTACCCAGCCGCAGCAATTGATAAAATCCTCGAAAATTTAACCCCATCCTCTCAACATGTCGCCGCAGATATTGGTGCGGGAACAGGAATTTCCTCACGCTTATTAGGCGATCGCGATGTTAATGTTATTGCTATTGAACCGAACGCGGCGATGAGAGAAGCAGCAGAACCTCATCCTTTGGTCGAATTTCGGGATGGAACAGCAGAAATCACTAACCTCTGTGATGGATCTGTTGATTTAGTTACCTGTTTTCAAGCATTTCACTGGTTCAACCCAGAGCCAAGTTTATCGGAGTTCCGCCGTATTCTCAAGCCATCAGGACGGTTGGCGGTGGTGTGGAATAACCGTGTTCAGGAAGATGCTTTGACTAGAGAATACAATCGCTTGGTACGTGAAGCATCGAATCATCATCCCGCTGAGTCACGGATGCAGACGGTGGAACCATTATTGATCACAAAAAATTTTATTAATATCCGCGAATTTAATTTTATTTATCAACACGAGTTAGATTTAACAGGACTTATTGGTCGTGCAACTAGTGCTTCCTATGTTCCGCGTCAAGGACAAGCCTATGAACAACTGATTACTGGTTTACAGAAACTATATCAAAACTTTTGTGATCAAAGTGGTTTTGTTTATATGGTTTATCGTACTAGCGTCCACCTGGCTGAACCTGCTTGAGTTTAGTAGAGTGGGAATTGATTCATTGCCCACCCTACAATTAACTAGCACAGCACGGCGTAAATAAACAGACCGTTTAAAACAGCCCAAAAGCCTCAAATAAAAGACTTTTGACTTTTGACTTTTGACTTCCGCGAAGCGGTGCTAGCGGTCAACAGAACCCATAATTACGTCGATACTGCCCAGAATTACCACAATATCTGCTACTTTCACACCCCGCAGCAAATGAGGGAGAATTTGTAGGTTGTTATAATCTGCTGGGCGAATCTTCCACCGCCAAGGGAAGACGTTATCATCGCCAATCAAATAAATTCCCAATTCACCTTTACCACTTTCGACGCGGCTGTAAATTTCGCCTTTGGGAATCTTAAAAGTAGGAGCAACTTTCTTAGCAATGTATTGATAATCAAAATCATCCCACTCAGATTTTTTACCCGCTTGCATCCGCTTGGCTTCTAGGTTTTCGTATGGACCGCCTGGAAGTCCTTTCAGGGCTTGACGAAGAATTTTCACGGATTCACGCATCTCCCGCATCCGTACCAGGTAACGGGCTAAACAATCTCCGGCAGTCTCCCATTGTACTTCCCAGTCGAAGTCGTCGTAACATTCATAGTGGTCTACTTTTCGCAAATCCCATTTGACGCCAGATGCACGTAACATTGGGCCAGAAAGTCCCCAGTTAATGGCTTCTTCGCGAGTGATGGTTCCAATTCCTTCGACACGACGGCGGAAAATAGGGTTATTGGTAACTAAGCGTTCGTACTCATCTATTTTAGGTATTAAGTAGTCGCAAAAGTCTTCGCACTTGTCTACCCAACCATAAGGTAAATCAACCGCTACTCCCCCAATGCGGAAGTAGTTGTTGTTAACCATGCGATAACCTGTAGCAGCTTCCCACAGGTCGTAAATCATTTCCCGTTCGCGGAACTGGTAGAAAAAGGGAGTTTGAGCGCCCACGTCAGCAAGGAAGGGACCAAACCACAGTAGGTGGTTGGCGATGCGGTTTAACTCCAGCATGATGACGCGGATGTAGCTGGCGCGTTTGGGGACGGTAATCCCTGCTAATTTTTCGGGGGCGTTGACTGTGACGGCTTCGTTAAACATACCCGCTGCATAGTCCCAGCGACTTACGTAGGGGACATATTGGAGGTTAGTGCGGTTTTCCGCAATTTTTTCCATCCCCCGGTGTAGATAGCCAATTACCGGCTCACAATCAACAACGTCTTCGCCATCTAGAGTGACAATTAACCGCAGAACTCCATGCATTGAGGGGTGATGAGGCCCCATGTTCAGCACCATTGGTTCAGTGCGGGTTTCTATTCGTGCCATAGATTCAGTGTTCTCCGGTTTGTGAACGATGAAGCCAGTAACCCCTACTTGGAAATTTATTTGACGTTTTTGATTTCGGGTGGCTTTTTGAAGATATATTTGCTACTAGTACACATAAATTCCACAAGTTAAGGTTGGAGAATTCATGCGTTTGGCTTGGATTCAACTAATTTAATTATATTGAGATGGGTGTAGACAAGCCGATTCACACTAACAGAACTATCCATAGACATTTGAGAAGATTACCATAGGTTATCTCGGTGTTTGACACGCAAATTGCATTTACTTACTAGTTATTAGTACGAATAACCAATGACTTCTTTTAGCTATCTATTTTGTTTATTAGTGGCGCTGACCTGTAACAATATATGCCACTCGTTGACCAATATTAGTTGCATGGTCTGCCATACGTTCTAGATGGCGTATTACTAGTACCAACAACAAAATTGGCTCAACTATGCCTGGGACATCTCTTTGATAGGCTAAGGTCTGATAGAGATGTTCGTAGGCGCTATCTACAGCGTCATCTAGTTGTTTGATACTGCGTCCACCAACTTCATCTAAATCAGCCAAAGCCACCAAGCTAGTTGCTAACATTGCTTGAGCATGATGCGACATCATGGCAATTTCTGGTAGAGAAGCATGGGGCGGATAAGAAAAGATTTTGACTGCAATTTCAGCTAAATCTTTAGCATAATCTCCAATCCGTTCTAGGTCACGCACCAATTGCATAAAAGCACTCAAACAACGCAAATCTTGAGCAACAGGAGCTTGCAGCGTCATTATTTCTGCACAGTCTGATTCTATTTGTTTGTAAAAGCGATCAATCTGCTTATCTATGTGGGGAAGTTCCTCAGCTGCTTTTAAATCACGGGCGAATAAGGCTTGGTGACTTAGACGAAACGATTGTTCCACCAAAGCTCCCATGCGTAAGATATCGCGCTCTAAGCGTCTGATTTCTCGTGTGATCTGGGTCGTTCCAGAGTTAGGATCATATATAATTGCTTTCACGCTTGCATTCCCAAACATGAAGATATTTTTAAATATAGTCTTGGTTTTGAGAATTTGCCATGACTTGAGGTAATACAAACTGTATCCACGCACCACCCGTAATGGGATGGTTCATGGCTTTGATTGAACCACCATGAGCCAGAATTATTTGACGAACGATCGCCAAACCTAAACCACTACCCACTATTGTTGTAGAACTACTTTCAACTGTTTGATCACGAGTTCGCGCTTGATCTCCCCGGTAAAATCGTTCAAAAACATGCGGTAGATCCGCCTCGGCAAAACCTACTCCAGAGTCAATAATATTAACTTCTAGATTAGCTGGTGCGTTTGGTTGACTACTACGATTATTGTCCACAGATGAGATTTTTGTTTCAACAATAATACTACCGCCAACAGGACTGTACTTGATGCTATTATCCAGCAAGTTGAGGAAAACTTGGTAAAGACGGGAAGCATCCGCTTGAAGCCAAATATTTTCTGGTCCTTGATAGACAATTTGGACTTGATAGCGTGCTGCTAGGGGTTCAAGAGTTTCCCAGATTTTGCTAATGAGCGATCGCACTTCTGTGGATTGGCGATTGAGTTTCAGGGTGGGATCAGTTTCTAGTTGGGTAAGTTCTAACCAGCTTTGCACCAAACAGATCAGTCGGTCAACTTCCTGCATCAGGCGATTAACCCAGCGATCTAGAGGTGGTTCAATCCGGCCTTGCAATGTTTCCACTACCAAACGAATAGAAGTCAATGGGGTTCTCAGTTCATGAGCTAGATCCGAGAAAGCACGGTCACGTGCTTGGTTAATTTGCAGCAATATTTGGCGATTTTCCAAGAATACGCCAACTTCTCCCTTGGATAAAGGCAAGCTACTAGCTCGCAACATCACAGATTTCTGTTCTAGCATTGCTGCCGCACTTTCACAAGAGGGGTGAAATACCCATTCTTTTACCTGAGATTGCTGGCGATCGCGAGTTTGTTCAATTAACTGATCTAGTTCATAAGACCGTACTAACTCTAGTAACAACCGTACCTGTCCGGGCTGCCACCTTTGCAAATACAACATCTCTCGTGCTTGCTGATTACACCACAGCAGTTGATTTTCTACATCTACTTGCAAATATCCTATAGGTGCTGACTGTAACAGTTCTTGATAATTATATATAATTTGTTGCAAATATAACTGCTGCTGCTTCAACTCAGCAATATCGTGCCGCAAGCGGGGAATTAGCGGTAGGGCAATATCACTAGGTTGTGACTTTAATGAGGGTGGTATTTTTCCTATAGTGCGGCGCAGTTGCGCCAGTTGGCAAATCCAAACCCCTAGTCCGATTGTCAATCCGAAAATAAAACTAAATACTAACATCACAAGTTGTTAGTTGCTTTCGCACAGACCATACTAACAACTTAACCAAATCTATAACCAAAACCACGTACAGTCACAATATATTCAGGACGGCTGGGATCTTGCTCTAATTTTTCCCGCAACCAACGGATGTGAACATCTACAGTTTTACTATCTCCGACAAAATCTGGTCCCCAAACTTGATCTAGTAACTGTTCCCGTGACCATACTCTGCGAGCATAACTCATAAACAGTTCTAACAAGCGGAATTCTTTTGGTGACAGACTTACCTCTTGACCACGAACTAAGACACGGCACTCTTGCGGATACAAAGTAATTTCTTTATAATTAAGTGCTGGTAGTTGTGGTAAACTACTCAAACGCTGACGGCGCAGTAAAGCACGACACCGAGCTACTAATTCGCGCATACTGAAAGGTTTTGTCAGGTAGTCATCGGCTCCTACTTCCAGTCCTAATACACGATCAGTTTCACTACCTTTGGCACTGAGCATGAGAATCGGCACTGGATTGCCTTGATAGCGAAGCAAGCGGCAGACATCTAAACCATTAATTTGAGGCAGCATCAAATCTAGGATTACCAAATCAAAAGTCGGTTCGCCTAAATTTATTTCAAAATTTTTTAATTGTTCTACAGCTGAACGTCCATCCGTAGCTGTTACGACCCCATAACCTTCCTCTTCCAAAGCAAGGACGATCATTTCTCGAATTAGTTCTTCATCTTCGACAAGTAAAATACGACTTCTTTGACCGATGTCCGTCGTTGGAGAATACTTAGTTGATTCACTAGTATACATTGATGCTTACGAAGTTCCGTAATCGTGGCTGTATTAATACAATTATCAGACAACCGTGCTTCTACGCTTGTTTGATGATGAACTATTTTTTTTTGTGATTAATATAACAATTATCTAATTTATTATAAACCATATAGGCAACAAATATATATGATGGTTTTATAAAAGCTTATTACCAGTTATTGATTGATATTAATTTTTTGTACGAAAACCGAAACATAATATTTCACAGATAACTGGTGATCGTTGTCAAGTTTGCCTTTAATTAATGCAACTTGCGATCGCAGTTTTGAATCAGAATATTAAAAACCTACCCCAATCAGAGGCGGGAAGTTATGAGACAGTTAGGTTTTGACACTCTGCGCTCTGAAGAGACGCAGATTCTCGCATCAGATTCAGCAACAGCCGAATCCAAATGGGCATTGTCAAGATGCCTCTAGACGCTCAGACCTGCTACCGATGCTATACAGGCGTTGCGCTTACTTATTCACTTTGAGGGCGACTTCCGTTCCGAGTTCACAACGCTCTGCTTCCTGCCATTACTTGCTCGTTTAGTCGTTTCGCGCAATGCGTTCGGTTCTTCGTTGCAGGGATTCCACCTTACT